>NZ_JAOCLK010000032.1:0-58730 GCF_029845265.1 Ectopseudomonas oleovorans | reverse complement strand
CAAAAGCATTCTGGTTACTTAGCCGCCATGCGCAGCGCGCCATCGAGACGGATCGCTTCACCGTTGAGCATCGGGTTCTCGACGATATGCCGCACCAGCGCGGCGTATTCGTCGGGCCGACCCAGTCGCGGCGGGAACGGCACGTTGGCCGCCATCGAATCACGCACCTCCTGCGGCATACCGGCCATCATCGGCGTCTCGAACACGCCGGGGGCAATGCACATCACACGGATGCCCGAGCGCGCCAGATCACGCGCCGCCGGCAGCGTCAGTGCCGCGACGCCGCCCTTGGACGCAGCGTAAGCGACTTGGCCCATCTGCCCGTCAAACGCCGCCACCGAGGCGGTATTGATGATGACCCCACGCTCGCCGCCTGCGTTCGGCGTGTTCTGCGCCATGGCCTCGGCTGCCAGGCGCAACAGGTTGAAGCTGCCGATCAGATTGATCTCGACGGTACGGCGGAAACTGTCCAGGCCATGTGCGCCGAACGCCGCCAACGCCTGTGCCACGGCGGCCTGGCCATCCTCTTCGCGGGTGATATCGGCACATACGAAACGGGCGTTGCCGCCCAGCTCGACGAGGGCCTGCTGGCCCGCTTCTACGTTGATATCCAGCAGCACCACCTTGCCACCGCATCCGACCAGCTCACGGGCTGTTGCCAGGCCAAGACCAGAGGCGCCGCCGCAGATCAGGAATACGGATTCGTCGATACGCATGCTCAACCTCTGTGATTGTTGTGGAGTGAGATTGACAGGCAGATTTGCACAGGCTTACGTTAACGTAAAGGTAAACGAGCAATGACCATGGCAACCACTTACTCCATCTCCGATCTGGCCCGCGAGCTCGACATCACCACCCGCGCCATCCGCTTCTACGAGGAGCAAGGCATGCTCGCGCCGGAGCGGCGCGGTCAGGAGCGCGTTTACAGCGCCAAGGACAAGGTGACGCTGAAACTCATCCTGCGCGGCAAGCGCATCGGCTTCTCACTGGCTGAATGCCGCGAGCTGATCGAGCTCTACGACCCGGAAACCGGCAGCCGTAAACAGCTGGAGACCTTCATGGGCAAGATCGCCGAGCGCCGTCTGCAGCTTGAGCAACAGTTACTGGATATCCAGCAGATGCAGCTGGAACTGGATACCGCCGAGGAGCGCTGTCTCGCTGCCTTGGCCGAAACGACCGCGTAATCACCTCCACGACAAGAACAACAGCAGGTGACCCCATGAGCTACCCCACCCTCAATTTCGGCCTCGGCGAAACCCTCGACATGCTGCGCGACTCGGTCCATCAGTTCGCCCAGAACGAGCTGGCGCCACGTGCCGCGCAGATCGACCGTGACAACGAATTCCCCATGGACATGTGGCGCAAGTTCGGCGACATGGGCCTGCTCGGCATGACGGTCAAGGAAGAGTATGGCGGCACCAACATGGGCTACCTGGCGCATGTGCTGGCCATGGAAGAGATCAGCCGCGCCTCGGCCTCGGTTGGCCTGTCCTACGGCGCGCATTCGAACCTGTGCGTCAACCAGATTCACAAGAACGGCAGCGAGGCGCAGAAGCAGAAGTACTTGCCCAAACTGTGCTCCGGCGAGCATATCGGCGCCCTGGCCATGAGCGAGCCCAACGCCGGCTCCGACGTGGTGTCGATGAAGCTGCGCGCCGAAAAACGCGGCGACCGCTACGTGCTCAACGGCAACAAGATGTGGATTACCAATGGCCCGGACGCCCACACCTACGTGATCTACGCCAAGACCGACATCAACGCCGGCTCGCGTGGCATGACTGCCTTCATCGTCGAGCGCGACTTCAAGGGTTTCTCCCGCCACCAGAAGCTGGACAAGCTGGGCATGCGCGGCTCCAACACCTGCGAGCTGGTGTTCGAAGACTGCGAAGTGCCGGAAGAGAACATCTTAGGCAGCGAGGGCGGTGGCGTACGCGTGCTGATGAGCGGCCTGGACTACGAGCGCACCGTGCTCTCCGGCGGTCCGACCGGGATCATGAGCGCCTGCATGGACGTGGTGCTGCCCTACGTGCACGAGCGTCAGCAGTTCAAGCAGTCCATCGGAGAATTTCAGCTGGTGCAGGGCAAGCTGGCCGACATGTACGCCGGCATGAATGCCTCCAAGTCCTACCTGTACAACGTGGCCAAGGCCTGCGACCGCGGCGAGGAATCGCGCAAGGACGCCGCCGCGGTGATCCTCTATACCGCCGAGATGGCCACCAAGATGGCCCTGGATACCATCCAGCTGCTGGGCGGCAACGGCTACACCAATGAATACCCGGCCGGCCGCCTACTGCGCGACGCCAAGCTCTACGAGATCGGCGCCGGCACCAGCGAGATCCGTCGTATGCTGATCGGCCGTGAGCTGTTCAACGAGACCAAGTGATCCCTTCTCCCGCTGGGAGAAGGTGCCCGAAGGGCGGATGAGGGGCTTTCCCCTCACCCCACCCCTCTCCCGGAGGGAGAGGGAGCCAAGCGAAGAGGCATCCATGCCCATCCTGCATACCCAGATCAACACCCGCTCCCCCGAGTTCGCCAACAATCAGGCGGCCATGCTCGCCCAGGTGAACGAACTGCGCGCCCTGCTCGCCCGCGTCCATGAAGGCGGCGGCGCCAAGGCGCAGGAGCGCCACACCTCGCGCGGTAAATTGCTGCCGCGCGAACGCATCAACCGCCTGCTCGATCCCGGCTCGCCCTTCCTCGAGATCGGCCAGCTCGCCGCCCATGAGGTCTACGGCGAAGACGTGCCCGCCGCAGGGGTGATCGCCGGTATCGGTCGTGTCGAAGGTGTCGAATGCATGATCGTGGCCAACGACGCCACGGTTAAAGGCGGCAGCTACTACCCGCTGACGGTGAAGAAGCACCTGCGCGCCCAGGCCATCGCCCGCGAAAACCGCCTGCCGTGCATCTACCTGGTGGACTCCGGCGGCGCCAACCTGCCGCGCCAGGACGAGGTGTTCCCGGATCGCGAACACTTCGGGCGGATCTTCTTCAACCAGGCCAATATGAGCGCGCTGGGCATTGCGCAGATCGCCGTGGTGATGGGCTCCTGCACCGCCGGTGGCGCCTACGTGCCGGCCATGAGCGACGAGACCATCATGGTGCGCGAACAGGCGACCATCTTCCTCGCCGGCCCGCCGCTGGTGAAGGCCGCCACGGGTGAAGAAGTCAGCGCTGAGGAACTGGGCGGTGCCGATGTGCACTGCAAGACCAGCGGCGTGGCCGACCACTATGCAGAGGACGACGAACACGCCCTGGCCCTGGCCCGACGCAGCATCAGCAATTTGAACTGGCGCAAGCTCGGCCAACTCGACAGCCGCGCGCCCATCCCCCCGCGCTATGCCGCCGAGGAGCTGTACGGGGTGATCCCGGCCGACGCCAAGCAGCCCTTCGATGTACGCGAGGTGATCGCGCGTATCGTCGACGACTCGCAGCTGGATGAGTTCAAGGCGCTGTTCGGCACCACCCTGGTGTGCGGCTTCGCCCGCATCAACGGCTATCCGGTGGCGATCCTGGCGAACAACGGCATCCTCTTTGCCGAGGCTGCGCAGAAAGGCGCGCACTTCGTCGAACTGGCCTGCCAACGTGGCATTCCGCTGCTGTTCCTGCAGAACATCACCGGCTTTATGGTCGGGCAAAAATATGAAGCCGGGGGAATTGCGAAACATGGCGCCAAGCTGGTCACCGCCGTGGCCTGCGCCCAGGTGCCGAAATTCACCGTGATCATTGGCGGCAGCTTCGGCGCCGGTAACTACGGCATGTGCGGCCGTGCCTACGACCCACGCTTTTTGTGGATGTGGCCCAACGCGCGGATCGGTGTGATGGGCGCGCAGCAGGCCGCAGGCGTGCTGGTGCAGGTCAAGCGCGAACAGGCGCAGCGTGCTGGCCAGCCCTACTCCGACGAAGACGAGCAGCGTTTGAAGCAGCCCATCGTCGAGCAGTACGAGCAGCAGGCGCACGCCTTCTATTCCAGCGCCCGGCTGTGGGACGACGGCGTGATCGATCCGGCGCAGACCCGCGAGCTGCTGGCCCTGGCGCTGTCGGCCAGCCTCAACGCGCCCATCGAGCCGACCCGTTTCGGTGTGTTCCGGATGTAACACCAGTCTGTAGGAGCCCGCTTGCGGGCGATCAAAAGCATCGCCGGCAAGCCGGCTCCTACACCAGAGTTCTGAGAGCGACAGACATGACCGAATTCACCACCATCGAGCTTGAAAAAGACCCACGCGGCTTCGCCACCCTGTGGCTGAATCGCCCGGAGAAGAACAACGCCTTCAACGCCGAGATGATCCGCGAGCTGATCCTCGCCCTCGATGCCGTCGGTGAAGACAAAAGCCTGCGTTTTCTCCTGCTGCGTGGCCGTGGCAAGCACTTCTGCGCCGGCGCCGACCTGGCCTGGATGCAACAGGCCGCCGGCCTGGACTACAACGCCAACCTGGGCGATGCCCGCGAACTGGCCGAGCTGATGTACAACCTGCACGGCCTGAAGATCCCGACCCTGGCCGTGGTGCAAGGCGCCGCCTTCGGTGGTGCAGTGGGTCTGGCCAGTTGCTGTGACATGGCCATCGGTGCCGAGGACGCCCTGTTCTCGCTGTCCGAGGTGCGCATCGGCCTGGCCCCGGCGGTGATCAGCCCCTTCGTCGTGCAGGCCATTGGCGAGCGCGCCGCCAAGCGCTACGCGCTCACCGCCGAGCGTTTCGACGGCAAGCGTGCCCGCGAACTGGGCCTGCTCGCCGAATGCTTCCCGGCCGATGAGCTGGACGCTCAGGTCGAAGCCTGGGTCGCCAACCTGCTGCAAAACAGCCCGCAAGCCATGCGCGCCAGCAAGGATCTGCTGCGCGAAGTCGGCAGCGGCGACCTGACCCCAGCCCTGCGCCGCTACACCGAGAACGCCATCGCCCGCCTGCGCGTCAGCGCCGAGGGTCAGGAAGGCCTGCGTGCGTTCCTGGAAAAACGCCAACCCACCTGGCAGGAGCAATGACATGATCGACACCCTGCTGGTCGCCAACCGTGGCGAGATCGCCTGCCGTGTGATGCGTACGGCCAAGGCCATGGGCATTCGTACCGTCGCAGTGCACAGCGCCATCGATGCCAATGCACGGCATGTGCGCGAAGCCGACATGGCGGTGAATCTCGGCGGCGCCAAGCCTGGCGAAAGCTACCTGCTGATCGACAAGATCATCGCTGCCGCCAAGGCCAGCGGCGCGCAGGCCATTCACCCCGGCTACGGTTTTCTCTCGGAGAACGCCGGCTTCGCCCGCGCCATCGAACAGGTCGGATTGATCTTCCTCGGCCCACCCGCCTCTGCTATCGAAGCCATGGGCAGCAAGTCGGCGGCCAAGTCGCTGATGGAGGCTGCCGGCGTGCCGCTGGTGCCCGGCTACCACGGTGAAAAGCAGGATCTTGATACCTTCCGCGAGGCCGCCAAACGCATCGGCTACCCGGTGCTATTCAAGGCCGCTGCCGGCGGCGGTGGCAAAGGCATGAAGGTCGCCGAGTCAGAGGTGCAGTTCGCCGAGACGCTGGAATCCGCGCAGCGCGAAGCGCAGTCAGCCTTCGGCGACTCGCGCATGCTGGTGGAAAAATACGTACTCAAGCCGCGCCATGTGGAGATTCAGGTGTTCGCCGACCAGCACGGCAACTGCCTGTACCTCAACGAGCGCGACTGCTCGATCCAGCGCCGCCACCAGAAGGTGGTGGAGGAAGCGCCCGCCCCCGGCCTGTCCGCCGAACTGCGCCGCGCCATGGGCGAGGCGGCGGTCAAGGCGGCGCAGGCCATCGGCTACGTCGGCGCCGGCACGGTGGAATTTCTGCTGGATGAGCGCGGCGACTTCTTCTTCATGGAGATGAACACCCGCCTGCAGGTCGAGCACCCGGTCACCGAAGCCATCACCGGCCTCGACCTGGTGGCCTGGCAGATTCGCGTTGCTCGTGGCGAGCCACTACCCATCAGCCAAGCGCAGATGCCGCTGAACGGCCACGCCATCGAGGTACGGCTGTACGCCGAAGACCCGGATCACGATTTTCTCCCCGCTACCGGCACCCTGGCGCTGTACCGCGAAGCTGCCAGTGGCGATGGGCGCCGTATCGACAGCGGCGTGGCCGAGGGCGACAGCGTCTCGCCCTTCTATGATCCCATGCTGGGCAAGCTGATCGCCTGGGGCGAGAACCGCGAGCAGGCGCGCCTGCGCCTGCTCGCCATGCTCGGCGACACCCTGGTCGGCGGTGTGAAGACCAACCTGGCGTTCCTGTGCCGCATCCTCGCCCATCCGGCTTTCGCCGCGTGCGAGCTGGATACGGGCTTTATCTCGCGCCATCAGCAGCAGTTGCTGCCTGCACCGAGCGAGTTGCCGGAGGCCTTCTGGCAACTGGCAGCCGATGCCTGGGTACAGAGCGAGGCGCCGCTAGAGCGCGACGACGACCCGCATTCGCCCTGGGCGACCCGCAGTGGCTGGCGCGCCGGTGGCGTGACGGAAATCGAGCTGCACCTGAGCAGTCAGGGCGAGAGCCGCAAGGTGCGCGCGAACAACCGGGCGTGCTTGCAGGGTGAAGAGCTGCTGGCGGAGATCGACGGCACACGCCAGCGTCTACGCGCCATTCGCCGTGGCGAAACCCTCTACCTGCAATGGCGCGGTGAACTGCACGCGATCACCCGCTTCGACCCCATCGCGGCCGTTGAAGCCAGCCACGCCCAGCATGGTGGCTTGAGCGCGCCCATGAACGGCAGCATTGTCCGTGTACTGGTCGAACCCGGCCAGACGGTCGAGGCTGGCGCAGCCCTGGTGGTACTGGAGGCGATGAAGATGGAGCACAGCATCCGCGCGCCGCAAGCCGGGACGGTCAAGGCGCTGTACTGCCGCGAAGGGGAAATGGTCAGCGAAGGTGCAGTGCTGGTGGAGCTCGAACCCTAGGGCGGGCCAGGCGCCAATCCGTTTCAGCCCACCGATTCTGCTCTGTGTAGGGCGGGTGCAACCCGCCAGATCGTGTTGGCGGGTTGCACCCGCCCTACGATTTCTTGCCGCAGACGGTGTGCACGGCGCACCCTACGATGAATACGAGGACAACCGATGAACCTGCCCAAATCCGTACGCCTGGTCGAAGTCGGCCCGCGCGACGGCCTGCAGAACGAGAAGCAGCCGATCAGCGTCGCCGACAAGGTACGCCTGGTGGACGATCTGACAGCAGCCGGTCTGAGCTATATCGAGGTAGGTAGCTTCGTCTCGCCCAAATGGGTACCGCAGATGGCTGGCTCCGCCGAGGTGTTCGCCGGCATTCAGCGCCAGCCGGGCGTCACCTACGCCGCCCTGACGCCCAATCTGAAAGGCCTCGAAGCCGCGCTGGAGGTAAAGGTCGAGGAAGTGGCGGTGTTCGCCGCCGCCAGCGAGGCCTTCTCGCAGAAGAACATCAACTGCTCCATCGCCGGCAGCCTGGCGCGCTTCGTACCGCTGATGGAGGCGGCGAAGGCGACGAACGTGCGCGTGCGCGGCTACGTTTCCTGCGTACTGGGCTGCCCCTACGATGGCGAAATCGCGCCCGAGCAGGTCGCCAGCGTCGCCCGCGAGCTTTACGCCATGGGCTGCTACGAGGTGTCGCTGGGCGACACTATCGGCACAGGCACCGCCGGCAAGACGCGCTCGATGCTCGAGGTGGTCGCTCGCGACATACCGCGTGACAGGCTCGCCGGGCATTTCCACGACACCTATAGCCAGGCCCTGGCCAACATCTACGCCAGCCTGCTCGAAGGCATCAATGTGTTCGACAGCTCGGTGGCCGGCCTGGGCGGTTGTCCCTACGCCAAGGGCGCCACCGGCAACGTTGCCACCGAAGACGTGCTCTACCTGCTGCAGGGCCAGGGTATCGAAACCGGCGTGGACATGGATAAGCTGATCGCCGCGGGTCAACGCATCTGTGAGGTACTGGGCAAGGCCAATGGCTCGCGGGTGGCGCGTGCTCGCCTGAGCCGATAGATGTCATCGCCTTCTGCACTGTAGGAGCGGATTCATCCGCGATTTTCGCGGCTAAAGCCGTTCCTACAAGGGGCTGCAGCGTATCGCCCCGTCGTTTTATCCAGAGTTTCGGAACCGATGAGAAAGTCGGTGCGATAGCAGCAAAGGTCGTCTGAGTTAAAGGTCAAATGCCCCGAACGCACTAAGCTGCAGCCCAGGGACAAGAACGACGAGGACTGACCATGCAGCAACCTCTGTGGACGCCTTCCGCCGAGCGTATCGCCGCCAGCCGAATGGATGCCTTCCGCCGTTTCATCAACGACCGCCATGCCCTGCATCTGGCCGACTACCCTGCCCTGCATGCCTGGAGCGTCGAGCAACGCGAAGCCTTCTGGCAGGCCATCGTCGATTTCTTCCAGATCCACTTCCACGCGCCCGCCGAACGAGTACTACGCGAAGGCCCGGCAATGCCCGATGCGCAGTGGTTTCCCGGTGCCACCCTAAATTTCGCCGAGCATCTGCTGCGTCGCCGTGACGGTCACCCGGCGCTGGTGGCCGTCGGCGAGGATGGTAGCCGCGAGCAACTCAGCCATGCGCAACTGGCCGCCCATGTCGCCGGGCTGCAACGCGCCCTGCACAACGCGGGCGTGGGCATCGGTGATCGGGTGGCTGCATTCATGCCCAACACCTGGCAGACCGTGGTGGGCGTGCTCGCCACCGCCAGCCTCGGCGCCACCTGGTCGAGTTGCTCGCCGGATTTCGGCACCCAGGGGGTCATTGATCGCTTCGGTCAGATCGAGCCCAAGGTGCTGATCGCCGCCGCCGACTACCGCTACGCCGGCAAGCGAATCGACCTCACCGACAAGCTCAACGAAATCCTCCCGCAACTGCCCAGCCTGGAACGGCTGGTTATCGTGCCCTACTCACGCGTCGAGGCCAGACCTACTGATTACAAGTCAGCTGCTCTAACGACCCTCTGGCAGGATTTCTACCAACCCGGCGGCGCGCCGCAGTTCACCCCTGTGCCCTTCGACCAGCCGCTGTACATCCTCTACTCCAGCGGCACCACCGGCGTGCCCAAGTGCATCGTCCACGGCGTCGGCGGCACCCTGCTGCAACACGTCAAGGAGCTGGGCCTGCATACCGACCTTGGGCCCGACGACACTCTGTTCTACTACACCACCTGCGGCTGGATGATGTGGAACTGGCTGATTTCCGGCCTGGCCCTGGGCGCCACCCTGGTGCTTTACGACGGCTCGCCCTTCCATCCCGAACCGGCCCGCCTGATCGATCTGATCGACGCCGAGGACATCTCCATCTTCGGCACCAGCGCCAAGTTCATCGCCGCACTGGAGAAAGCCGGCGTCAGACCTCGTGAAAGCCACAAGCTGAGCAGCCTCAAGGTCATTCTTTCCACCGGTTCGCCACTGGCTCACGAGAGCTTCGAGTACATCTACCGCGACGTGAAACGTGACCTGTGCCTGTCGTCGATTTCCGGCGGCACCGACATCGTCTCCTGTTTCGCCCTGGGCAACCCGACCCTGCCAGTCTGGCGCGGTGAACTGCAGTGCAAGGGCCTGGGCATGGACGTGCAGGTGTGGAACGACAATGGCCAGGCGCTGACAGGGGAAAAAGGTGAACTGGTCTGCGCCAGACACTTTCCTTCAATGCCAGTGGGCTTTTGGAACGATGCAGACGGCGAGAAATTCCGCGCTGCCTATTTCGCCACGTTCCCCGGCGTCTGGGCCCACGGCGATTATGCCGAGGAAACCGCTCATGGCGGCCTGGTCATCCACGGCCGCTCCGACGCCGTACTCAACCCGGGTGGCGTACGCATCGGCACCGCAGAGATCTATCGCCAAGTGGAAAAGGTGCCGCAGGTGCTGGAGTCCATCGTCATTGGCCAGGATTGGCAGGGCGATGTGCGCGTGGTGCTGTTCGTACGTCTGCGTGATGGCGTGACGCTGGACGACACCCTGCGCGAAGAGATTCGCCGAATGATCCGCGCCAACACCACGCCGCGACACGTGCCGGCGAAAATCATCCAGGTCGCCGATATCCCGCGCACCCTCAGCGGCAAGATCGTCGAGCTCGCAGTACGCAACGTCGTCCACGGCAGCCCGGTGAAGAACACCGATGCCTTGGCAAACCCACAAGCGCTGGAGCTGTATCGCAGCCTGGCAGAACTGCGAAACGAGTCGTAGCCAAAAGCCACCAGTCAGAAAAAATCACTATACTGACGCCATTTTTTCGTCTTCACAGCAGCTGAACCCTGGCCAAGGCCAACTCGGCAAATGGTAAGGTGGCGGCATGAACATCATCCAGCGCAACAACGTTCAACGCTTGAAAGCGGAAACGGCCGATGCCCCGACGCTCATCTACGGCCACGGCTTCGGTTGCAATCAGGAGATGTGGAGCAAGGTCACGCCAGCCTTCAGCCAGCACTGGCACCAGGTGCTGTTTGACTATGTCGGCAGCGGCCGCTCCGATGCCAGTGCCTTCCACCCTGCCCGCTATGCCCAGCTGGAGGGTTACGTAGAAGACCTTCTGGAAGTATGCGACGCGCTCGAACTCTCGGGTGATCTGACCTTCGTTGGCCACTCGATCAGTTGCAGCGTCGGCATTCTTGCTGCCATCAGGCGGCCCGAGCTGTTCTCCCGGCTGATTCTTCTCGGCCCCTCCCCCTGTTTTCTCAACGATCCGCCCGACTATCGCGGTGGGTTCGAACGCAGTGACCTGGAAGGGCTGCTGGAGCTGATGGCCCATAACTATCTGGGCTGGGCCCAGCAGTTCGCACCGTTGGTATCGGCCGACGAAACTCCCGCAGTCACCCGGCAGCTCTCCGACAGCTTCTGCTCGACCGACCCAATCATGGCCCATGCCTTCGCTCAAGCCACCTTCTTTTCCGATATCCGCCCGGCGCTACAGTCGTGTCCTTCGCCCAGCCTGATCCTGCACCACCAGCGTGATGCACTGGTTCCCACATCAGTTGCCGACTATCTGCATAGCGCACTCACGGGCAGCACCCTGGAAACGCTGGACGTCAGCGGCCATTGCGCGCACATGAGCCATCCTGAACTGGTGAGCGCCGCCATGCATCGCTACCTGCAGGGAGCACGCACACGTGTTCTATCTTGATCACCTACCCGGCCCGGTACTGGTCACTGACTGCAACGGCCGAATCAAGCACTCCAATTGCGATTTCAAGCGCCTGGCAGGTGCGGGTGCGGCCGAAGGCATGGACCAGTTCTTTCCGCCGGCCAGTCGCATCTTCCTGCAAACCCACGCCTGGCCCCTGTTGCTGCGCAACGGCGAGTTCAGTGAGCTTTACCTGCAACTGCAATCAGAAAACGGCCAGGCAATACCCGTCATGGCCAACGCACGCATCAGCGAAGTCGATGGCACGCCGGAGGTTATCTGGCTGTTCTTCGTCGCCAAGGATCGCCAACGTTTCGAAGCAGAGCTGCTCAAGGCTCGCGAACAGGCACAGGAAAGCGCAGCACAACTGGCCAAAGCCAACCTGGCGCTGCAGAGCGCCTACGCCCAGTTGGCCAACTACGCGGTGGAAATTCAGAGTGAAGCCGAGCAGCTTGCACAACTGAGCCATACCGACCCACTGACTGCGCTGAGTAATCGCAGAGCGCTGTCAGTGCATGTCGAGCAGTGGCTCGGCAGCGTCAGCGACCTGGCTTGCAGCAGCCTCCTGCTGATCGATATCGACCACTTCAAACAGATCAATGATCGCTTCGGCCACGCCGAGGGAGATCGAGTTCTGGTGGATATGGCGCAACGTCTTCTGGCCAGCGTGCGCAGTGGCGACAGTGTGGCGCGCTACGGCGGCGAAGAGTTCGCGATATGGCTACCCCACGCCGATCACGCTGAAGCCAGCGATATCGCCGAGCGCGTGCATGATCAGGTCAAGGCGCTTGAGATCGCCAACGAATCGGTCACGGTAAGCATCGGCATCGCCAGCCTGAAACCCTGTGAACGCTACCTGGAGCGTCTGCTGGCGGCAGCCGACAAAGCCCTTTACATAGCCAAAGCTCAGGGCAGGAATCGCAGCATTCGACACGAGTAGCCGGCTCAGGATCGATCGCTGCATCGGGCCGCAAACGGTGTTACGCTTTCTCGGGATCACGGCCTTGGCCCCTTGTTGCTCAACCTGCTCCCGAACTCTCTCGCTGTCATAGCCCTTGTCCGCGACAATGGTTTCTGCCTCCGGGAGCTTGGCAATCAATGCGGGAGCCTGGGTGCAATCATTGATTTGACCCCCGTAATTTCAAACTCGATGGACAGTCCATGAGCATCAACTGCCAGGTGAATCGTGCTGGTATTGCCAGCTCGACTTTTTCCTATGGCCTCATCGTTGCCACTGGCAGCGCCTGCACTGTGTTGGTGAGCCTTGGCATAGCTGCCATCAATGAACACTCATTCCATGTCGGGCTGCGCCACAAGCGCCTTGAAAACCTTCATTGTCGCTCCAGTATAGGAGGCGTGAAGCCCACCCTACTGACCCTTGCACCCACTCCCAACACTTAACGCAGACACAGCCTTTCTATGGCCTACCATCAGGGGCCCCTTCGGGCCGCAGCTCCACAAGAAATGGCTTGCGCTGGAAGCTCGACAACCCGCTGGACATGCCAAAGGCTTGTCCAGCGCCGCTCGCGCAGAGGACGGCGAAAGGACATTGGCGGACAAAGCTGCGCCATGTCCACCCTACGCCCCCCTGCTTCGTGCAGGAGCGACTCAAGCGCCAACCCGGCACCCCGCCGAACCGCCGGCAGCGCAAGCTGAGCGGCCGCCCAGCTTTTTGTGCACAATCCATAAATAAATTGTTTTTTAGCCATGGCCACAATTTCTATAGTCGGCATATTCTGACCGACAGGACAGCTTTCCTTCGAGCAGAGCAGAGGTGCCGTGAAGCCTCGTGTAAGCCCATGACCATATAAAACAACTGGCAGGCTATGACATGACCGCAGACAGCAACACCCAAGCCCCAGCTGCGCCCGTCGACAACAGCGACCTCATCTATCAGCTGGACGACACGCCAGCTTTCGCCCCTGCCATCTTCGCGGCGCTGCAGCATGTGCTGGCCAGCTTCGTCGGCATCATCACCCCACCCTGATCGTCGGTAGTGCCCTCGGTCTCGGCGCCCATGTGCCTTATCTGGTGAGCATGAATACGCTTGATGCTGCCATCGACCACGATTTTGGCTGCCTGCCCTTCGCGGTCGCGGCTTCGGCGGCGTTCTGCGCGCTCTTGGCTACTTCGTGCGCGGCAGCGGACATTCCATTGATCGCCGTGACCACCTGATCGGTTTCGTGGCGCTACTGCCCATGGCCTGCTCGGAGCGCTGCGCCTGCTCGGAAACCTGGCCCACCAGCTCGGTAAGCTGCCCGGTCATTTCGACGATCTGCCGCACCAGGCCATGCACCTTCTCGACAAACCGGTTGGTTGACCAACTCACGGTTGATGTACACACCGTTCGGGTCGTGCCGCTCGGCCAGGCTCTTGCCGACATCCACCGGGCTGTCGCCACGGAACAGGCGCACCACGTTGGAGTCGTGGCCGAAGAAGTAGCCGTCGGCGCCGTACTTGATCTTCGAGAGGATGGCGATGGCCTGTTCGCGCCTGGCCATGTCGCCTTGCGCGGCGCCATCGTAGAGCCCCTTCACCGAGCCCAGTGCGATCTGGATGTAGTGCTCGAGCTCGCTGCGTTTCTCCTGCAGCAGACGCTCACGGGTCTCGGCCACTTCATCAGCAGCCAGATTCTGCAACACCCTCGCCGCCGTGGCGCTGAGCACCAGCGCGAAGAGGTGACGGGAACCAGCGCAAGCAGGATTACCTTGGCTTTCAATGTCAGGTGCATTGTTATTGTCCTTGTGCGAAGCCAACGCAAAAACGGGGCTACCCGTCTATCGGCAGCCCCGTTCAGGAGTTAAGCGACCCAAGCGCCGAGAACTTAACCCGGCGTCTGTTCACACCTTTACAGCAGCATAGCGGCGGCCCAACCGAACGCCAGCAGCGGTAGGTTGTAGTGCAGGAAGGTGGGTACCACGCTGTCCCAGATGTGGTTGTGCTGACCATCGGCGTTCAACCCCGAGGTAGGCCCGAGCGTCGAGTCCGAGGCAGGTGAACCCGCGTCACCCAAGGCACCGGCCGTGCCGACGATGCAGACGATGGCCAGCGGGCTGAAACCCAGTTGCACGCCCAGCGGCACGAAGATCGCGGCGATGATCGGGATGGTCGAGAAGGAAGAGCCAATGCCCATGGTCACCAGCAGCCCGACCAGCAGCATCAGCAACGCGCCAACGGCCTTGTTGTGGCCAATCAGGGCTGCAGAGCTATCGACCAGCGTCTTGACCTCACCGGTGGTCTTCATCACCTCGGCGAAACCTGCAGCGGCGATCATGATGAAGCCGATCATGGCCATCATCTTCATGCCCTCGGTAAACAGACCGTCCGCTTCCTTCCAGCGCACCACGCCGGACACCGAGAAAATCACGAAACCGACCAGCGCACCGATGATCATCGAGTCCAGCCACAGCTGCACGACGAACGCCGCGGCGATGGCCAGCCCTGCCACCAGCAGGCTCAGCGGGTTGTAGTGCATGTCCACGCGTTCGGCCTGCGCGACTTTCTCCAGGTCATAGACGCGCTTACCACGGTAGCTGAACAGCACCGCGACAAGCAGGCCGAAGAGCATGCCCAGGGCCGGAATGAACATCGCCTGGGTGACATTGATACCCGTGACATCAACCCCGGACTTGGCGACATTGGCCAGCAGGATCTCGTTGAGGAAGATGCCGCCAAAACCCACCGGCAGGAACATGTACGGTGTGATCAGGCCGAAGGTCAGCACGCAGGCGATCAAGCGACGGTCGAGCTGCAACTTGCTCAATACATAGAGCAGCGGCGGTACCAGCAACGGAATGAAGGCGATGTGGATCGGCAGCAGGTTCTGCGAGGAGATCGCCACCGCCAGCAGCAGCCCGATCAGCAGCCACTTCAGCGCACCACCGGCGCCTTCCTGCTGCTTGCCGACCAGCGCCAGCGCCTTGTCCGCCAGGGCGTGGGCCAGGCCCGCCTTGGCGATGGCCACGGCGAAAGCCCCCAGCAGCGCGTATGAAAGGGCAACGGTCGCCCCACCACCGAGCCCCTGGTTGAACGCCTTCAGCGTGCCCTCGACGCCCAGCCCACCAAGCAGCCCACCGGCCAGCGCACCAATGATCAGCGCCACGACCACGTGTACGCGACAGAGACTGAGGACCAGCATGATGCCGACCGCAGCGATTACAGCGTTCATAAAGCACTCCACCTGCACGGCGCAAAAAGCCGCGTACTTTGCCGTAAGCGAGCCACACCTGTCAAAACGCATGCTCGTTCATTATTTAAATCGAAACGTGCATAATTTCGACCACACACGTATCGATCAAGAATACGGGCCGCACACCGATAACCCTCTAAGTCCATGTAGAAAGGAACGCACCATGCTGTTCAGCCGTCTTTCGATCCAATGGAAGATCACCCTGCTCGCCGGCCTGTGCCTGCTCGCCATCGTCACCTTGCTGGTGGGTGCCTCGCAGTATCAGTCCAACCGCAGCGCCAGCCTGGTGCGCGACGCAAGCTCTGCCATGCTGGAAGAGAGCGCGACACTGCGCCTCAAGGCGCGCAGTGAATTACAGGCGATTCGCATCCAGCGTTACTTCATGGACGCCTACCAGTACGGCAAGGGGTTTTCCCGGCAGATTCTGTTTCTGCGCGAGCAGGCTGAGAAGCGCTTTCTCGATGCCTTCGACCTGCGTGAGGACCTGACCCGCCAGGTGCGCAGCAGCCTGGAAGCCAACCCCACCCTGCTCGGCCTGTACCTGGTGTTCGAACCCAACGCTCTGGACGGCAAGGACGAGCTGTTCGCCGACCAGCCCGACCTGGGCAGCAATGACGCAGGGCGCTTCGCGCTGTACTGGGCACAACCCACGATCGGCAAGCTGGAAGCCGAGGCCATGACCGAAGAATTGCTCGGCGACACCACGCCGGGTGACAACGGCGTGGCCTACAACGCCTGGTACACCTGCCCGCGCGAGACCCGTCAGCCCTGCGTACTGGAGCCTTATTACGACGAGGTCGGCGGGCAGAAGACGCTGATGACCAGCATCGCCTTCCCGCTGGAACTAGACGGCAAGATCATCGGCGTGATGGGCGTCGATATCAGCCTGGCCAGCCTGCAACAGATCAGCCAGGAGGCCAATCGCGAGCTGTATGACGGCCAGGGCCATATCAGCATCTTCAGCCCCAGCGCCCTGCTGGCGGGCCACAGCCGCGACGGCAGCCTGCTGAGCCAGCCGGTCGAACGCGCCTTTCCCGAAAACGCCAGCGAACTGCGCGGCCTGATCCAGAGCGGCAGCGATGCCGAGCTGCATCACGGTGACATGCTCCGCGAGATCAGCCCGTTCAAACCCATCCCCGAGTCAAAGCCCTGGTCAGTGCTGCTCGAAGTACCTCAGAACGTACTGCTAGAGCGCGCCATCACGCTGGGCGCACAGCTCGATGCCAACCGTGCCAGTGACAGTCTGGTCGCGCTGCTGATGGGCCTTGTCGCGGTGATCGCCGGTCTGCTGCTGATGTGGCTGACGGCACGCGGCGTAACGCGGCCGATTCTCGGTGTGGCCGCCATGCTCAGGGATATCGCCAGCGGCGAAGGCGACCTGACCCGCCGCCTGCAATACGCCCGGCAGGATGAGCTGGGCGAGTTGGCTGGCTGGTTCAACCGCTTCCTCGACAAACTGCAGCCCATCATCGCCGACGTGAAGAACAGCGTGATCGACGCCCGCAGCACGGCCGATCAGTCCGCAGCGATCGCCAGCCAGACCAGCGCCGGCATGCAGCAGCAGTATCGCGAGGTTGACCAGGTGGCGACCGCCTTCCAGGAAATGAGCGCCACCGCCCAGGATGTCGCCCACAATGCCGCGCAGGCCGCAGAAGCCGCGCGCAATGCCGACCAGGCCAGCCGAGAAGGCCTGCAGGTGATCGACCGCACTACCAGCACCATCGATCTTTTGGCCAATGAAATGAATGTGGCCATGCAGGAAGTCGAAGGCCTGGCCAACAGCAGCGAGCAGATCGGCTCGGTGCTGGAGGTGATTCGCTCGATTGCCGAGCAGACCAACCTGCTTGCCCTCAACGCCGCCATCGAGGCCGCGCGTGCGGGCGAAGCCGGTCGCGGCTTTGCCGTGGTCGCCGACGAAGTACGCAACCTGGCCAAACGCACCCAGGATTCGGTGGAGGAAATCCGCCAGGTGATCGAAGGCCTGCAGAACGGCACGCGCGAGGTGGTCAGCACCATGCACAGCAGTCATCGCCAGGCTCAGGGCAGCGTCGAGCAGGTTCAGCAGGCCGTGGCCGCGCTGCAGCGCATCAGCCAGGCGGTCAGCACCATTACCGATATGAACCTGCAGATCGCCAGCGCGGCGGAGGAACAGAGTTCGGTGGCCGAGGAGATCAACCGCAACGTTGCCTCGATTCGCGACGTCACCGAAGCCATCACCGCGCAGGCCGACGAGTCGGCGCAGGTGAGCCAGAACCTCAATCGCCTGGCCAATCACCAGCAGAGCCTGATGGATCAGTTCCGCGTGTAACCTCAGATAGGGTGCGCCGCGCGCACCTCAAATCCGGGCGCGCACAGGCGGACATGACGCCAAATCATCCTCGATCTGGCGGCGCTTCCCTTGCGGCGCAGGCAGGCAATCACCTAGCCTGCGTTCTTTTTTCGGGGGAAGCAGCATGCTCAATATCGCCTTGGTCGCCGGCTCCAGCCGCAACAACAGCCAATCGGGAAAGGTCGCTCGCGTGCTGCGTCAGCGCCTGATCGAGATGGGGCAAACCACTCAGGACACCAGCAGCATCATCGATCTGGGCCTGGCGCCGCTACCGCTGTGGCCCGCTGAAGATGCCGGCCCCTGGGGCATGTATCAACAGCAACTGGCCGCCGCCGATGCGGTGGTGATCATCGCGCCGGAGTGGAACGGCATGGCCTGCCCGGCGATCAAGAATTTCTTCATCTACGCCAGCAAGGCCGAACTGGCGCACAAGCCGGGCCTGCTGGTTGGCGTTTCCTCCGGTATTGGTGGCGCCTACCCGATCAGCGAACTGCGCGCCTCCAGTTACAAGAACTGCCGCCTGTGCTACCTGCCGGAGCACCTGATCGTGCGTCAGGTCGAGAAGGTATTGAACGGCCCGCAGGCGGTGGACGAAGCCGATGAGCGCATCCGCGCCCGCATCGATTACGCGCTCGATGTACTGGTGCGTTACGCCCACGCCCTGCAGCCGGTACGCGCCGCCATCAGCTTCGACAACTCGGCCTTCGCCAACGGTATGTAAGGGATCCGTGGGTGGATTAGCGGCGCTGAACGCAGCGTTTGCAGGCGCCAACAAACTTACCGCGCCGCGTAACCCACCAGCGATGGCTCGCCTAACCTTGGTTCAACGCCGTGGCAGAATGACCACCACTCGCAGCCCGCCCAGCGGGCTGTCCTGCAGTTCTATACGGCCATGCCAGGCCTCGATGATGTCGCGCACGATACCCAGCCCCAGGCCGTGCCCCGCCACTTGTTCATCCAGGCGAGTACCGCGGCCCAGCACGGCCTCGCGGCGTTCGGCATCGATGCCGGGGCCGTCGTCATCGACAGACAGGCGATAGCCTTCGGCACTCTCCTCCACCGTCAACTGCACGCGCTGATCGGCCCATTTGCAAGCGTTGTCCAACAGGTTGCCGAGCAGCTCCAGCAAATCTTCACGATCACGCGGCAGCACCAGGCCTGGCGGCGCCTGCCAGTCCAGACTCAGGCCGCGGTCATGAATCATCGACAAGGTCGCGAACAATCCTGGCAGCTCCTGCGCGCAATCGAAGCGTGCCCCCGGCAGCACCTCACCAGCCAGGCGCGCACGCCCCAGCTCGCGGCTGAGACGCTGCTCGATCTGCTCCAACTGTTCACGCATGGTCGCGCGCAGGGCCGGATGAGCCGCCAACTCTTCACGACCCGCTAGGCTGATCAGCACTGCCAGCGGCGTTTTAAGTGCATGGCCAAGATTGCCCAACGCATTGCGCGAGCGCTTGAGGGTGTCCTCGGTATGCGCCAACAGGTGGTTGATCTGCGCGACCAGAGGCTCCAGCTCCTCGGGCACCTCGGCATCCAGATCGCTACGTCGACCCTGCTGCAGTTGCGCGATCTGCTGACGCACCTGTTCCAGTGGGCGCAGGGCTCGGCGAACGGTGTAGCGCTGGGCAACAAGGATCAGCAGCAGCGCAGCGCCTCCCAGGCCCAAACCCACCCACTGCATGCGGCGAAAACTCTGCAGTATCGGCTGGTAATCCTGCGCCACGCTGATCGACAGATTCTCGCCATAGCGACGGTAGTCGGCGCGGTAGATCAGCAGCAACTGGCCTTGCGGGCCATCGCCCAGCTCGGCCTGCATGCCAATGCCGTTGGGTTTGAGCAGCTCACGATCCCACAGCGAGCGTGAACGCCAGCTGCGGTCGGAAAAATCGATGCGAAAGTAATGCCCCGAGAATTGCCGTTGGAACGAAGGATCGAGACGTCGCTCATCCAGTTGCAAACCTGCCGGACCACGGATCAGCGCGGCCAGCAGGCCTTGCGCCTCGTCACGCAGATTCTCTTCCAGATAAGCGCGCAGGCCGCGGTCGAAGACCCAGAGGCTGGCCTGCGCCAGTACCAGCCCAACCAGCAGCAGCGTCGCGGCCAGGCCAATACCGAGCCGGCGCTGAATGGACCTCAACCCTGCTCTCCGGTAAAGCGGTAGCCCTGCCCGCGACGGGTCTCGATCACGTTACGTCCGAGCTTGCCGCGCAGGCGGTTGACGTGAACCTCGATGACGTTGGAATCACGCTCTGTCTCGCCGTCATAGAGGTGGTCGGCGAGATGACTCTTGGAGAGAATCTGCCCCGGATGCAGCATGAAATAACGCAGCAGACGAAACTCGGCTGCAGTCAGGTCGATGGCTTCGCCGCCTGCTGTCACGCACTGGCGGCTCTCGTCCAGTTGCAGCCCGGCGGCCTCCAGTTGCGGCTGGTTAGCCAGGCCATGGGCGCGGCGCAACAGCGCCTGGATGCGCAGGGCCAGTTCCTCGGGGTGGAAGGGTTTGGTCAGGTAGTCGTCGGCGCCGGCCTTCAGTCCTTCGATGCGCTCGGCCCAGGAACCTCGCGCAGTCAGCACCAGCACCGGCGTGGCCAGTCCGCCGGCACGCCACTCCTGCAGCACCTCAAGCCCCGGCTTGCCTGGCAGGCCTAGGTCGAGAATGATCAGGTCATAAGGCTCGCTGGCGCCCTGATAGGCCGCATCACGGCCATCGGCCAACCAGTCCACGGCATAGCCCTGACGCGTGAGGCTGGCGGTCAACTCATCGGCCAGGGGTACATGGTCTTCCACCAGCAACAGGCGCATCAGTCGTCTTCCTCATCCTTCAGAATATTGCCGTTGCGGGCATCCAGTTCGAGCTCACGCACCACGCCCGAGGTGGTCAGAATCTCGACTTCATAGACCAGCACGCCATCCTCTTCCTCCAGCTCCGCTTCGAGCAAAGTGGAACCGGGGTAGGCATTGCCGATGTGCTCCATCAGCTGCTCGAAGGGCATGATGACACCCTCGCGCCGCAGGCGCAGAGCCTCATCCTGGTCGAGATCGCGCGCAATCCCCGGCACACTGGCGAAACCGCATGCCAGAACCAGCAACAGCGCGGTGGTACGTCGAAACTTCATCAATCGTCCTGATGGTTCTTGAGGATTTCCCCGGTGCTGGCATCCAGCTCCAGGTCCCACTGCACGCCCTGGGTATCGCGCAGCTCGATCTGATAGATATAGCGACCGTATTCGTCTTCCAACTCGGTTTCTTCGATGCGCGCGCCTGGATGCTGGGCCAGTGCCGCTTCATTGAGCTGTTCGAAGGATTTGATGGTCCCGGCATCACGCAGACGCTGGGCCTCATCCGGGCCGAGATCACGCGCCTGGGCAATGGTAGCGACGCTGGCGAGGGTGGCAAGTGTTGCGAGGCTGATCAATCGTTTCATGGGTTTCTCCAGCAGTGAATCAGTGACTGCCACTCTAGGCCCAGGCACTTAATTCAAGCTGAATTCACTCACGTCATTCACCGCATGAAGTGGCTTGGCCTGCTCGCCCACGCCTCTATAATCGCCTGCTGCGAAAGGAGGCATGATGAGCGCGATCCATATCAAATCCCCTGCCCTGACTATCAAGGTCGGCCCCAGAGCCTTGGCGCGAATTAGCCAGAATGGCCTGAGCCCGGCGGACGTCGGCATCCTGCCTGGAGCGGCAGGCGGGCCCAAGGGCATCGGCATTCAAGGCCTGGATCTGGCACTGTTTGGTGACTGGTTGCTTCGCGCGCCGCGTGAACGCGCGCTGATCGGCGCGTCCATCGGCTCCTGGCGCTTCGCCAGTGCCTGCCTGCCCGATCCGGCAGTGGGGATTCGACGACTCGGTGAGCTGTACACCTCCCAGCGCTTCGCCAAAGGCGTGAGCATGGCCGAGGTGTCGGGCAGTTGCCGGCAGATGCTCAACGAGCTGCTCGCCGATCAGGATGCCGCCATCATCGCCAACCCGCACTACCGCCTGCATATTGTCGTGGTCAATAGCCATGGCCTGCTGCAACACGACCATCGCGGCAAACTCGGCCTTGGCCTGTCATCGGTGATCGGCAACAACTTTCTGGCCCGCCAGCGCCTTGGCCGTCATTTCGACCGAGTGATTCTGCACGATGCGCGACAGGTGCCGCCCCTGGCTCAGTTGAGCGACTTCCGTTCGCACTTCCATGCGCTGACCTCGAAGAACCTGCGCCACGCCCTGCTGGCTTCGGGCTCGATCCCCATGGTGATGGAGGCGATTCGTGAAATTCCTGGCCTGGAACCAGGCGCCTACCGCGACGGCGGCCTACTCGACTATCACCTCGACCTGCCCTACAGCGGCGAAGACATCGTGCTCTATCCGCACTTCACCGACCGGGTGATACCGGGCTGGTTCGACAAGAGCATGCCTTGGCGCCGTGGCGACCGCAGCCGCCTGCAGGACGTACTGCTGCTGGCACCATCACGCGACTACCTGGCGCGCCTGCCGCACGGTAAGCTGCCGGATCGTACCGACTTCAAGCGTTACCTGGGCAATGATGAGGGGCGCGAGCGCTACTGGCGTCAGGCCATGGCCGAGAGCGCGCGGCTCGGCGACGAATTTCTCGAACTGGTCGAAAGCGGCCGCCTGGCAGAACGCCTGCAACCCCTCTGATTGATCCGGTCAACCTTTTGAGCGGACGTGATTAGGCGGCAATCGGGCCATACCTGATAAACTGTGCCGCTCAACGCCAATCAGGCGGAATCATTTACGCGAGCGCTGTTCAGTGGAATTGTTCAAAGAGTTCATCTTCGAGGCGGCCCATCGCCTGCCACACGTACCGGAAGGCCACAAATGCGGCCGCCTGCACGGCCACTCCTTTCGAGTCGCCATTTATATCGAAGGTGAAGTCGATCCCTATACCGGTTGGATTCGTGACTTTTCTGAGATCAAGACGATCTTCAAACCGATCTACGAGCAGCTCGACCACAACTACCTGAACGACATCCCCGGCCTGGAAAACCCAACCAGCGAAGTGCTGGCCAAGTGGATCTGGCAACAGGTCAAACCCTTGCTGCCTGAGCTGTCGCGCGTACGCATCCACGAGACCTGCACCAGCGGCTGCGAATATCGCGGCGATTGATCAGCGCCCAGAAACAGCAAAGGCCACCTTCAAGGTGGCCTTTTTATTGATGCCGACAAAGCCTGCGGCTGGCTCAGGCGGTACTCCTGCCAGAGCAGCGCCAGGGTTACGCCGGGGCGGCGCAGTTCGGCATGCACCCATGCCCAATCGGGTAAAGGCCGCTTCTCACTGGCAACCGCCGGGGCCGGCGGGAACAGTTGCTGCTCCAACTCGGCATCGGACAACGAACAGGGCCAACTGAGACCGCTGGCGGCAAAACGATTGAGGTAGTCGCCGACGGTGACACGACCGACCTGCACGCTGACCGCAATCTGGCGAGCCGATAGTCCGACCTCGAACTTGAGACGTAGTACTTCGCGAATCTTACGCATGGATAAACGCTCCACGACGACCTCTCTGCTTCGAAAAAGAGGTCGATGGTAGTGAAGAAATCCTGCGTAGCTGCCTGCCCGGTTGAGTGGCCGGATGACCGTGGAATCAGTGGCCGGATCACCGTGGAATCGGTGGTCAGATGCTCATGGAATGAGTGCCAGATGACCGTGGAATCCGCATGCAGCTACAAGAGCCTCGAATCGATCCTGCGCCAGGGGCTGGAAAACCTGCCGCTAGCTCAAACCAACCTGCCGCTACTACCGGACGACCACGCCAACCTGCGCGGATCCGCCTACTACCACTGACCCCAAGGAAACTCACCATGCTGCCCCATCCGACCCTGGACAAGCTGCAAACCCTGCGCCTGCACGGCATGCTCAAGGCGCTGAACGAACAACTGAAAACCCCGGACATCGACAGCCTGAGCTTCGAAGAACGCCTCGGTTTGCTAGTCGACCGCGAACTGACCGAACGCGATGACAAGCGCCTGAGCAGCCGCCTGCGCCAGGCCCGGCTCAAGCACAACGCCTGCCTCGAAGACATCGACTACCGTAGCCCGCGCGGACTGGATAAGGCGCTGATCTTGCAACTGAGCAGTGGCCAGTGGCTGCGCGACGGCCTCAACCTGATCATCGGCGGCCCCACCGGCGTCGGTAAAACCTGGCTGGCCTGCGCCCTGGCCCACCAGGCCTGCCGAGAGGGCTACAGCGTGCGCTACCTGCGCCTGCCACGTTTGCTGGAAGAACTGGGTCTGGCCCATGGCGACGGGCGCTTCGCCAAGCTGATGAGCAGCTACGCCAAGACCGACCTGCTGATCCTCGATGACTGGGGCCTGGCCCCGTTCACCGGCGAGCAACGGCGCGACATGCTGGAGCTACTGGACGACCGTTACGGCCAGCGCTCGACCATCGTCACCAGCCAGATGCCGGTGGACAACTGGCACGAACTGATCGGCGATCCGACCCTGGCCGATGCCATCATCGACATAACGCAGGGTGGGCCTGCTGGCCGCTTCACAAATTGCCTGCGCATCGTTCGCGTCGTTCTTGCCGCCTTTCACGTAAGGCTTGACGAACTGCGGAGCAATTAAACGCACCTCATGCCTCAGCTTGCCTAATTCACGGGCCCAGTAATGCGCGCTGCCACAGGCCTCCATCGCCACCACACACGGCTCCAGTTGGCGGAAAAAATCCAGCATCTGATGCCGTTTGAGTTGCTTGCGGCATTTGACCTGCTCATGGCTGTCGACACCATGAACTTGAAAAACCTGCTTTGCCAAATCCACGCCTATGCGTTTAAGTTTCATGCGGGCTCCCCCTCCGGGATTGTTTGTTTTACAACCTTCAGTCTGGCGCAATGACGCCGTAGGAGGGAGGAGTCCATCTCATTGGGCTACGAACGGTCGCGCAACGGATCGAGCAACGGTTTGAGGCCGTTGTGATCGATCTCCTGCATCAGCGCGAGCAACTGACCCAGCTCGCCCTTGGGAAAACCCGTGCGGGCGAACCAGTTGAGGTAGTGGCCCGGCAGATCGGCGATCAGTCGATCCTTGTACTTGCCGTAAGGCATGCGGCGGGTCACCAGGAGCTTCAGCGCTTCGGGGTTCATCGGTTACTCGAATGGCCGGAAAATGAGCCGTCCATTGTGCCAGGCATCAGGCCCTGGACGAAAAGCACCTAGCCGCGAAGCGCTTCGCGAACGAAATCCAGGCGATCCTGACCGAAGAACATCTCACCGCCAACAAAACAGGTCGGCGCGCCAAATACGCCGCGTTTGACCGCCTCCTCGGTAGTCGCCTTGAGCGTGTCCTTCACTGCCGGTTCAGCGGCTTGCGCCTGCAGGGCGGCTGCATCGAAACCAGCGGCAACCAGCACGCCTGCCACCCTGGCCGGATCACCCATGTTCACCCCGTCGACCCAGATCGCCCGGAATAGCGCCTGCAAAGCATCGTCGAAGCGCTCCGCCTGATACAACTGTAGCGCCACCAGCAAGCGCATCAGCGTCAGGGTATTGATCGGGAAATGCGGGTTGAAGCGCATCGGCACGCCATAGCGCTCGGCAAAACGCGCCAGGTCGCGAATCATGTAACGCCCCTTGGCCGGAATCATCGCCGGCGAGGCGTTGCCGGTGGCCTGGAACACGCCGCCGAGCAGCATTGGCCGATAGACCAGTGCAGCGCCAGCGTCGCGACACAGATCAGGCAACTGGGTATGGGCCAGGTAGGAGGCCGGGCTGCCCAGATCGAAGAAGAACTCCACCGTCTTGCTCATCAGCTTCACTCGCTCGTTATTGTGATGATGGGTTCAGCGCAGGTTACCAGCGCTCCATCCACGGACGCAGATCCAGCTCGAAGGTCCAGGCATCACGCGGCTGGCTGTGCAGAAACCAGTAACTGTCGGCGATATGTTCGGGATCGAGAATGCCATCCTGATCCTTCTTGGCGTAGAGCTCGGGAAAGCTGTCGCGAATGAACGCGGTATCGATGGCGCCGTCCACCACCACATGTGCGACATGGATATTCAACGGCCCCAACTCGCGCGCCATGCTCTGCGCCAGCGCGCGGATGCCGTGCTTGGCCCCGGCGAAAGCGGCAAATCCGGCGGCGCCACGCAGGCCGGCCGTAGCGCCGGTGAACAGGATGGTGCCGCGTCCACGGGTGACCATGCGCCTGGCCACCGCCTGGCTGGTGAGAAAGCCGGAGAAGCAGGCCATTTCCCAGATCTTGAAGTACTTGCGTGCGGTTTCATCAAGGATGCTACAGGGCACGTTGGCGCCGATATTGAACACCATCACCTCGATCGGCCCGATGTCACGCTCGATGCTCTCTACCAGTTCAGCCACCTGCTCCTCACGTCGCGCATCGGAAGCAAAACCATGCGCTTCGCCGCCCTCGCTGCGGATTTCTTCCAGCAACGGTTGCAATTTATCGAGGCTGCGCCGGGTGACGCAGGCCACGTAACCCTCACGGGCAAAACGCCGGGCAATGGCGCCGCCGGTGGCATCACCCGCGCCGATGATCAAAGCGACTTTCTTGTTCTCGTTCATGGCTTCCTCTGTTAACTAACGATCGTTAGCTTAACGAACGTTATGATACTATCTCGGGCAGGTCAACCCAGCATAGAACGGAGCCATCCATGCGTTATTCCGCCGAACACAAGGCCGAAACCCGCGAGCGCCTGCTCGCCAGCAGCGGCGCCCTCGCCAAGCAGCAAGGTTTTGCCGTGACCGGGGTGGATGCACTGATGAAAACCATCGGCCTGACCGGCGCGGCGTTCTACAGCCACTTCCCGAGCAAGAACGACCTGTTCGCCGAACTGATCGAGCGCGAGCTGCGCAATAGCCTGAGCCGACTCGGCGGCGAAGCGGGTGTTGCCGGACGCGACAAACTGAAACGCTGCCTGACGGCCTATCTCAGCCTGGCGCATGTCGAGCAACCGGACAAAGGCTGCGTACTGCCGGCCCTGGGCGCGGAGATCGCCCGTGCCGATGAAGGCGTACGCTTGCGCACCGAGCAACAGATCCTGCAACTACAGAGCACCTGGGCCGAGATCATCGGCGACCCACAACTGGCCTGGACGATTCTCGCTCAATGCCTCGGCAGCCTGCTGCTGGCGCGCATGATGGCCAGCGAGGAATCGCGTCAGCAGGTGCTCGGCGCCAGCCTGGACATGCTCGAAAACACATTGAAGCCTGTCAGCTGAACGCGGATGCCGTTACCCTAGGCAGGCTCTTCTTGTCAGGATCGCCCCATGCCGTACACGCCCTCCCCGCTGGTGGGTGAAAACCCGCTGCACGCCATCGAAGTCCGCATCCTCGGTTGCCTGATTGAAAAGCAGTTGACCACACCGGAGACCTACCCACTGACGCTCAACGCCGTGCAGCTGGCCTGCAACCAGAAAACCAGCCGCGAGCCGCTGATGAACCTGGAAACCGGTGAAGTCGGGCGTTACCTGCGCAGCCTGGAAGGCCGCCAGCTGGTGCATCTGGTGATGGGCAGCCGTGCCGACCGCTGGGAGCAGCGCTGCGATAAGCAGTTGGAGTTGGTCAAACCGCAAACCGTACTGCTCGGTCTGTTGCTGTTGCGCGGCCCGCAAACGCTCAATGAACTGCTCACCCGCAGTAATCGCATGCACGATTTCGACGATGTCGCCGAGGTCCAGCATCAGCTGGAACGTCTGATCGGTCGCGGCCTGGCGCTTTTACTACCACGCCAGAGTGGTCAGCGCGAGGATCGCTATATGCATCTGCTCGGTGAGCCTGCCGATCTGGAGAGCCTCTTGGCCAGCCACCCCACTACTCGTGGGGAGGCTGCGGCACCTAACGAAGATCGACTGGCCGAACTGGAAACGCGCATCGCCGCCCTCGAAGAACGTCTGGCGCGCCTGGAAGGCGCGCAGTAACCTAAGGAGCTAATGCATTGAATTTCAAAACTCGTCTCTGCCTCATCCTGGGCGCCACCCTGCTCGCAGCCGGCTGCAGCAGCACCGCCGAGAAACCGACCTCCGCTGCCGCACCGAGTGGCCCGACTCCGGACAGCTGCACCTCGTCCGCCGTCGAGCACTTCAAAGGCAAGACCGCGACGCCCGAACTGCTCGAGCAGGCACGTCAGCAAGCCGGAGCCAGCACAGCTCGTATACTCACGCCCGACAGCGTAGTGACCTTGGAATACAATGGTCAACGCCTTAACCTCAATGTCGATGATCAGCGCGTGATCACCCGCGTATCCTGCGGCTGAACTCACAATTGAGTGCGGGTTGCCCCGCGCTCAATTGCCGGCAACGCCAAGCACCTTTGCATAGGCCAATGCCATGACCTCCCAAGTGGAACCCTGCGCCGAGCTGATGCTGGACAACCAGCTGTGCTTCGCCCTCTATTCCACCTCACTGATGATGACCAAGACCTACAAGCCCCTGTTGCAGGCGCTTGGTCTCACCTATCCGCAATATCTGGCCATGCTGGTGCTGTGGGAAAACGAGGGCATCACCGTCAGTGAGATCAGCGCACGCATGCTGACCGATCCGGGCTCGTTGACGCCTCTGCTCAAGCGCCTGGAGAGCGAAGGCGCCAGCGCAGCAGCCAGGACGAACGCGTAGTACAGCTGTACCTGACCGACAAGGGCCGCGCCCTGCACGAGCAGGCCAAGGCACTGCCGGCTTGCATCCTCAAGGCCTCCGGCCTGAGCCTGGAGCAGCTCGCCTCGCTCAAAGAAGAGCTGGTGGAGCTGCGCAGCCACCTGCAGCAATCGCTGTAAGCCAGGCGCTCAGGCCACCCGATCGCCTGGAAGCGGTTGGGCGGCCATTCGTCAGCACGCCACCCGTTCGCCTCCAGCACCTCTATCCCCCGTCACGCCTGCTTATGCTCTGAACTTCCAGGGTTATAGCGAAAAACTCATAAAACTATATTGCACGCAAAATATATGCGAACCGCAGGTCGCCCCATGGAAATAACTTGCACTCAAAACATTAGCGCGAAACCTTCCACGGAGACTTCTCAGTCGTCACCACCCGCTACCTACCGAAGCCTTGGAGAAACCGATGAAAACACTGATCGCACTGACCGACACGCTGATCCTGTCCGCCCCGGTTCTGGCCGACAATGGTCAAGCCAGCCAGAACGGCAAGGGCCTGCACCCCGAAGGCTGATCGACGCATCCCTACGCCCCCCATCGCATCTGAAGAGGAATACCGCCATGACCATCGAAAACGTTCTCTACCGTGCTACCGCTGAAGCCTTCGGCGGCCGTGAAGGCCGCGCCGCCTCCTCCGACGGCGTACTGGACATCGCCCTGACCACGCCGAAGGAACTCGGCGGCGCCGGCGGCAATGGCACCAACCCGGAACAACTGTTCGCCGCCGGCTATTCGGCCTGCTTCCTCGGCGCCCTGAAGTTCGTCGCCGCCCGCGACAAGCTGAGCATCCCGGCCGACACCTTTATCGAAGGCACCGTGGGCATCGGTCCGATCCCCACCGGCTTCGGCATCGAAGTGGAGCTGCGCATCAGCCTGCCGGGCCTGGATCGCGAAGCGGCGCAGACCCTGGTGGACCGCGCGCACATCGTCTGCCCCTATTCCAACGCCACCCGCGGCAACATCGACGTCACCTTGACCATCGTCTGACCCCCAGGGGCGACCGCTGACGGCCAGGCCGTCAGCGGGCCCAAGAGGAGAACACCGCAACCACCCCAGTATCGCTGCGGCTTGCCGCTGAATATCGCCAAGGTGATTGCCATCGGCGTACCCGCCAGCCCCTGGTGCAAAGTGGTCACCGCGAAGATGACCTCTCGCCCACGAGCTGCTGTCCAGCGCCAGCAGCAACCAGAACTGCCCCTTGTGAACCTGTCCGGCATCCTGGTGGACACCAAGGTGATGCAGATGAGCGCTCGACAACCTACCGAGCCAGCCCAAGCGGCATTGCCCAGACCAAAGCGCGTCCGGAAAAACGCCGCCGTCTTCACCGCATCAGACTAAAAGGCAAGCCAACTGACGTACAGGCAGATATTCATAGGCCCGGGCAAGGCGGCCGGCTGGTCGGGATCCATACTCTTCTTTACGAGTCAATCGCGCACAACAATAAACGCGAGAAGTGTGATGAACCTATATCAGCCTGACCCCGTTACCCAGCACAGCGGCCATATCGGCGCTCGTCAGACCCGTGTCGAGGATGCTGCATTGCTGCGTGGCCTGGGCTGCTATGCCGACGATGCGGCCACCCCGCCCGGTACCCTGCACGCGGCCATTGTCCGTTCACCCCATCCCCATGCACGCATC
Organism: Ectopseudomonas oleovorans; assembly: GCF_029845265.1. Taxonomy (NCBI): domain Bacteria; kingdom Pseudomonadati; phylum Pseudomonadota; class Gammaproteobacteria; order Pseudomonadales; family Pseudomonadaceae; genus Ectopseudomonas; species Ectopseudomonas oleovorans. The sequence continues at coordinate 28,878 of NZ_JAOCLK010000032.1, read as the reverse complement.
ACTGCCGTGGACTTCTCCAAAGCGCTGCTGATGAAAGGCGTGCACGGCGTACTCATCGGTGAGGACATCAAGCGTTGGGCCCAGCCATTCCCGGTCGGCGTGCGCCAGCCGATGGAGCATTGGTGCATCGCCGTGGACAAGGTGCGCTACGTCGGCGAGCCGGTGGCGGTCGTGATCGCCGAGAGCCGTTACCTGGCCGAAGACGCCCTGGAAGGCGTACGTGTCGACTATGAGCCGCTGCCGCCGATCATCGACCCGGAGGCCGCCACCACCGAACAGGCGCCGGTGCTGCATGAGGCAGTCGGCAGCAACGTGGTCAACGAGCGGCATTTCCGCTACGGCGAACCGGAACAAGCCTTCGCGCAGGCGCCGCACCGGGTAGCGCTGAAGGTGAGCTTTCCGCGCAGCTCCTGCACTCCCATCGAATGCTACGTGGTGCTTGCCCAGTACGAACGCGCCACCGGCATCTACGACGTGCTGGCCAACTTCCAGGGACCCTATGCGCTGCACACGGTGATGGCCCGCGCGCTCAACGTGCCGAGCAACCGCCTGCGTCTGCGCACGCCGAAAGACTCCGGCGGCAGCTTCGGGATCAAACAGGGCGTGTTCCCCTACGTGGTGATGATGGGACTGGCGGCACGCAAGGTCGGAGCCCCGGTGAAATGGGTCGAAGACCGCCTCGAGCATCTGCAAGGCGCGTCCTCCGCGACCAATCGGGTCACCGAAATCGAGGCGGCGGTGCAGGCCGACGGTCGCATCACCGCCCTGCGCTATGACCAGATCGACGACTGCGGCGCCTACCTGCGCGCACCGGAGCCGGCCACCTTCTACCGCATGCACGGCAACCTCACGGGTGCCTACGCGATTCGTAACCTGCTGGTGCGCAACCGCGTGGTGCTGACCAACAAGACCCCCACCGGCCTAAACCGAGGCTTCGGCGGCCCGCAGGTGTACTTCGCCCTGGAGCGTCTGTTGCAGCATATCGCCGTGCAGCTGGATCTCGATCCGCTGGAGGTGATCCGCCGCAACCTGGTGCCGGCCGACGCCTTCCCCTACCGTGCCGCGGCCGGCGCTCTGCTGGATTCCGGCAATTACCAGGCCGGCATCGATTTGGCGGTCAAGGACGGCGGTCTCGACGAGTTGCTGCGCCGCCGCGACCAGGCGCGCGGCGAAGGCCGGCTGTACGGCATCGGCTATGCCGCGGTGATCGAGCCGTCGATCTCCAACATGGGCTACATCACCACCGCGATGACGCCCGAGGAACGGCGCAAGGCCGGGCCGAAGAACGGTGCGGTGAGCACGGCGACCATCAACGTCGGCCCGCTCGGCGACGTCAGCGTGCACGTCTCCTCGACGCCCCAGGGCCAGGGGCACCAGACCGCGGTGGCGCAGATAGTCGCCGATGTGCTCGGCGTGGCGCTGGAATCGATCGTGGTCAACGTCGAACTGGACACCCAGAAGGATGCCTGGTCGATCGCCTCGGGCAACTATTCCAGCCGCTTCGCCGGCGCGGTGGCCGGGGTGGTCTACCAGGCCGCGCTGAAGGTGCGCGATCGCCTCGCCGCGATCGCCGCCGCGCAACTGCAAGCCAAACCGGAGGACATCCGCTTCGGCGGCGGCAAGATCTTCGTCGCCAACGGCGGTCCTTCCGCACCTTTTCACCGCATCGCCGGCGCCACCCACTGGACGCCTGGCCTGCTCCCGCAAGGCGAACCGGGCGGCCTGCGCGAGACCGCATTCTGGAGCCCGCCGCAGCTCATGGCGCCGGACGACGACGATCTCATCAACAGCTCGCTGTGCTACGGCTTCGTCTTCGACATCTGTGGCCTGGAGATCGACCGCGTCACCGGCGCGATTCACCTCGACCGCTACGTGACCTGCCACGATGCCGGTCGCCTGCTCAATCCCGCGCTGGTCGACGGACAGATCCGCGGCGGCTTTACCCAGGGGCTTGGCGCGGCGCTGATGGAAGAGTTCGCCTATGGCGAGGACGGCAGCTTCCTCTCTGGCACCTTCGCCGACTACCTGGTGCCCACTGCACCGGAAGTGCTCGAGCCGGTGATCCTGCATTTGGAAACACCGTCGCCGTTCACCCCCCTGGGGGCCAAGGGCGTCGGCGAGGGCAACAACATGAGCACGCCGGTGTGCATCGCCAACGCCGTGGCCGATGCCCTCGGCCGCGCCGACATCCGCCTGCCGCTGACCCCCTCGAAGGTGCGCAGCATGATCGGCATCGACGAGCCGCCGCGGCCGGCCGGCATGCAGCAGGACGACGCTTTCGCCGCAGAGCCGGCCGCTGGTTCGGCCCTGCGCGCCAACGATGCAGTGGTGATCCCGGCGCCGCCACAGCAGGTGTTCGACACCCTGCTCGACCCGGCCACCCTGGCGGCGATCATCCCCGGCTGCCATGCCCTTGAGCTGCAGGGCGAGAATCGCTACCGCGCGGACGTCACCGTCGGCGTCGGCATGATCCGCGCACGCTTCGAGGCCAAGGTCGCCTTGAGCGAGCTGGACCCACCGCATTCGTTACGCCTGTCCGGCTCCGGCACCAGCTCCATGGGCTCGGCCGAGGGCCACGCCAGGGTGCGTTTCGTCGCCTTGGAGAACGGTCACACGCGCCTGGAATACCAATACCAGGTCGCCGTCAGCGGCAAGGTCGCCGCGGTCGGCAGCCGCATGATGCAAGGGGCCTCGAAAGTGATCATCGGACAGATTTTCACCCGCCTGTCGCAGCGGGTCAGTGGCCAGGCGATCACCGCTGGCTGGTGGAGCCGTCTGCGTGCGCTGTTCGCCGGGCTGCTCGGCAAGGGAGGTGCGCAATGAAACCGGCTGCCTTCGATTACGTCCGCGCCGAGAGCCGCCACCAGGTGCTCGAGCTGCTCGCCGAGTATGGCGCGGATGCGCGCATCATTGCCGGTGGGCAGTCGCTGATGGCGGTGCTGAACATGCGCCTGGCCCAGCCCAAGCTGCTGATCGACATCAACCAGGTCGCTGACCTGGCCTATATCGAACTGCGCCAGGATTGCCTGGCGGTTGGCGCGGCGGTGCGCCAGGCGCAACTGCTGGCGCGGCCGACGCTGGTCGACGAGGTGCCGCTGCTGGCCCTGGCGATGCCCTGGATCGGCCACTTCCAGACCCGCAACCGCGGCACCGTGTGCGGTTCGGTGGCCCACGCCGACCCCAGCGCCGAGCTGCCGTTGTGCCTGGTGACCTTAGGCGGCGAGATCGTCCTGGAGTCGAAGAAGGGCAAGCGCGTGGTCAAGGCCGCCGAGTTCTTCCAGGGCATTCTCACCACCGACAAACGCGCCGACGAACTGCTCGTCGAGGTGCGCTTCCCGCTCAAACGCGAAGGCATCGGCTACCGCTTCCGGGAAATCGCCATGCGCCACGGCGACTTCGCCATCGTCTCGCTGGCCGCCTGTGTCGGCATCGACGAGGTGCGCCTGGGCGTCGGCGGGGTCGCCGACCGCCCGGTGATGCGCAGCCTGCCGCGCGGCGCGGCGCTGGCCGACGCGCTCAACGAAACCGCCTGGTCGCTCGACGCCCAGGACGATGTACACGCCAGCGCGGCCTACCGCCGGCAACTGATTCGCGAGCTGGGTCACCGGCTCATCGAAGGAGTCTGAACATGCGTGCAACCGCCGAACAACGTTTTCCCGTCCGTCTCGAGCTCAATGGCCGCTCGCGCGAAGGCCTGGCCGAGCCGCGTACCCAGTTGTGCGATTTCCTGCGCCACGACCTCGGTGCCACCGGTGTCCATGTCGGCTGCGAACACGGCGTTTGCGGCGCCTGCACGGTGCTGGTGGACGGCGTCGCCGTGCGTTCCTGCCTGATGCTCGCCGTGCAGGCCCACGAGCGGCGCATCGAGACAGTCGAATCGCTGGCCGACGACGACACGCTGAGCGACCTGCAACAAGCGTTCCGCCGTCATCACGCCCTGCAGTGCGGTTTCTGCACTGCGGGCATCCTCATGTCCTGCGTGGATTTCCTCGAGCGGCAGCCCGACCCGAGCGAGGCCGAAGTGCGCGACATGCTTTCCGGGCACCTGTGCCGCTGTACCGGTTACACCGGCATTGTCCAGGCAGTGCTGGAAGTGGCTGCCCAACGCCAAACGAACGAAGAGGTACAACAATAATGTTCGATCTCGGACGCAGCTTCCTCGCTGCCACGGAACGCCGCCCGCTGGCCACTGCGGTCAGCGACGGCACGGTGAAAAAAACCTACGAACAGTGGTTCGCCGATATCCAGTGCGCTGCCCACGGCCTCGAGTCACTCGGGCTGAGCAGGGGTGATCGCCTGCTGGTGGCCATGCAGAACCGCTGGCAGATGGCGACCCTGCATTGGGCCTGCCAGTTCGCCGGCATCGTCATGACCCCGCTGAACTGGCGCTCGACTGCCGAGGAGTTGGCCTACTGCATCGAGGATGCGCAGATCCGCGCAGTGGCCTACGACGACGCCACCGTGGCCGCGGTCGCTGCCTGCACGGCCGCGCTCAATCTGCCGCGGATCGCCGCGGGTCAGCGCGCCGCGGACGGCGACCTGAGCTTCGCCGAGCTGTGCGCAAAGGCGCCGACGGCGACCATCCTGCGCGCCACGCCCGAGGATTTCTCCCTGCTGCTCTATACCTCCGGCACCACCAGCAAGCCCAAGGGCGTGCCGCGCCGGCACCGCGCGGAACGCGCCGCGGCGGTCGCCCATGTGGCGCAGAACCTCTATCGCCACGGCGAGTGCACCCTCGGCGTGATGCCGCTGTACCACACCATGGGCGTGCGCTCGCTGCTGGCCATGGCGCTGATCGACGGGCATTTCGTCTGCGTGCCGAAGTTCGACGTCGAGGCCACCCTGGAGGCTATCGAACGGGAACAGGTCAGCAACCTGTACCTGGTGCCGACCCTCTATCACATGCTCATCGAGCACCCGGCCTTCACCCGCGAACGAGTCGCCAGCGTGGAGAAAATCGGCTTCGCCGGCGCGCCCATGAGCGACGGGCTGATGCGCCGCGTCGAACAGGCGTTCCAGCCGCAGTTGTTCGTCAACCACTACGGCAGCTCGGAGATCTATACCTTCACCATCGATCAGCAGGCCAGCCGCAAACCTGGCTCCTCGGGGCGTAGCGCGCTAAACCAACGGGTGCGGGTGGTGCCGATCGACGCCGAATCGGCACAGGTGCAAGTCAAGCCCATGGAAGAAGGTCAGATCGTCGCCGACCTGGCCAGCGACGAGGCGTTCGAAGGCTACCTGAACCGCCCCGAAGCCACGGCCAAGGCGTTGCGCGAAGGCTGGTATTTCACCGGTGACACCGGCTATTTCGATGAGGACGGCGACCTGTTTGTCACCGGACGGGTGGACGACCTGATCATCACCGGCGGCGAGAACATCAGCCCAGTGGAGATCGAGAACGTGCTCTCACTGCACCCCGCCGTCGAGGAAGTGGTGGTGGTCGGTTTGCCGGACGAGCAGTGGGGCAAGATCATCGCCGCCTTCATCAAGCTGCGTGCCGAGGTCAGCGAAAGCGAACTGGATGCCTACTGCATCACCTCCGGCCTGGCCAAGTTCAAGCGGCCGCGGCGTTACCAGTTCATCGACGAAATTCCCAAATCCCCCGTTGGCAAGGTGCTGCGCCGCGTCTTGCTGGCCCAGCACCAGGAACAGGCCCAAAAAGGCTGACTGCTCACTATCCCGAGGACATCCATCATGCAACTGCAAGCGATCCAGCAATTTCTCGAAACCCCGTTCGACGGCTTCCAGGTCGAGGTCAATGCGGCCCGTGAGCGCGCCGACATCATCCTCAACCGCCCGCCGCTGAACGTTATCTCCATGGGCCAGCGCGACCAGCTGCGCCAGGTCTTCGAAGCGCTTGACGCACATCCACAGGTGCGCGTCATCGTGCTGCGCGCGGTGGGCGAGCACTTCTCCAGCGGCGGCGACATCAAGGGCTTCCTCGAGGCTTCGCCGGAGCACGTCTCCAAGCTGGCCTGGAACGTCGCCGCACCGGTGCGCTGCGAGAAGCCGGTGATCGCCGCCAACCGTGGTTACACCTTCGGCGTCGGTTTCGAGCTGTCGCTGGCCTGCGATTTCCGCATCGCCTCGGAGACCACTCGCTACGCATTGCCCGAGCAGAATCTCGGGCAGATCCCCGGCTCCGGTGGTTCGGCGCGCCTGCAGAAGATCATCGGCGTGGCCCGCACCAAGCACATGGTCATGCGCGCCAAGCGCATCAGCGGCGAACAGGCCTACGACTGGGGCATCGCCACCGAGTGCGTGGCGGACGCCGAGCTGGAAAGCACGGTAGACGCGCTGGTCGATGAACTGCGGCGCTTCTCGCCGCTGGCCCAGCGCACGGCCAAGCGCTTGATCAACGACAACGAAGACGCGCCGCTGAGCGTGGCCATCGAGATGGAAGGCCATTGCTACAGCCGCCTGCGCAGCTCGCATGACTTCAAGGAAGGCGTCGAGGCGTTCCACAGCAAGCGGCCGGCGGTATTCCGCGGCGAGTAACCTTCCCTCCGGGGCTTGCCTGCGGCAGGCCTCGGCAGACAACGGCTGTACCGCATTACAACAACAATCGCGGAGAACGGGTCATGCTTGGCAAAAAAGCGAACACTGATATTGCACCACCTTCCGACGCCTCATCGGGCTACTCAATCCGAGAGGCAATCAACCTCAAGTCGGTCAGCGCCGGGGTAGTAGCCGCGCTGTTCGGCTGTTCCGGGCCGGCGCTGATCGTCATCAGCGCCGCCGAAGCCGGCCAATTGAGCAATGGCCAGACGGTTGCCTGGCTATTCGCCATCTACGTGCTCGGCGGACTGATCAGCATCGGCATGGCGCTGCGCTACCGTCAGCCGATCTGCGGCGCTTATTCGATTCCTGGCGCGGCGATCATGATCGCGGCACTTGCCGGTCTGGATTTTCGCCAGGCGGTCGGCGCTTTCATCATGAGCGGCGCGCTGGTCTTGCTGCTCGGCTTGAGCGGGGTGATCGGCAAGTTGATGCGCTGGCTGCCGATGCCCATCGTCATGGCGATGATCGCCGGGGCGATGATCCGCTTCGGCGTCGGTGCGGTAGAAGCGGTCGGCAGCGTTCCGCTGATGGCCGGTCTGGCGGCGCTGACCTACTTCCTGGTCATGCGCTTCTTCAAGGCGGTGCCGCCAGTGCTGGCTGCCGGGCTGGTGGGCTTCGCCGCGGCCTTGGCTCTGGGCCTGCTGAAACCGGCGGATGTGGACATCGCCTTCGTCATGCCGGCTTTCACCACGCCCATGTTCACCCTGGAGACCTTCTTTGCCATATCGGTGCCGCTGGCGGCGCTGGTAATCGGTGCCGAGAATGCCCAGGCCACCGGTGTGCTGATGGTCGAGGGCTACAAGCCTCCGGTCAATGCGATGACCGTGGTGAGCGGCGTGGGCGGCATGCTGGCCGGGCTGTTGGGCGGACACAACGCCAATATCGCCGGGCCGATGACGGCGATCTGCAGTTCCGAGCAGGCCGGCGACGATCCGCGTCAACGTTACGGGGCGACCCTGGTCAATGGCGTGCTGTTCGCCCTGTTTGGCGTATTCGCCGGTATCGCCGTGCCGTTCATCCTCGCCTTGCCGCGTGAGTTGATCCTGGTGGTCGCCGGCCTGGCGATGATCGGCGTCTTGCTCAGCGCGTTGCAGCAGGCCTTCCACAAAGACACCGGTTGCCAGATCGGTGCATTTGTCGCCCTGGTGGTGGCCATGAGCAAGTTCAGCCTGTTCGGTATCAGCGCGCCGTTCTGGGCGCTGGTGATCGGCGTGGCGGTGTCCTGGGTGCTCGGCGAGTTGCACCGAGAGCGGGCCGCCTAGAGTCGCGTGGCCCTCGCCGAGTAACGACAAACCGCGCACGTCTTAAACGCTGTACCCCTCGAGAGTTCCCACTGCCACACATGGACCTGCAAGAGGCCCGTGGGAGCTCTTTTGCCTAAAAATCGAATAAGAAAGAGAGCGTATAACCATGACCTTTACCTTGACTCGCCTATGCAAAGCCACCCGTTGCCTGGTCTACACCGGTTTGCTGCTGGGGTTGCCGTTCCAGGTTTTGGCGGCCGACAGCGATTTTTTCAAGGACGCCACGGCAACCCTGCAAGCACGCAATTACTACTTCAGTCGCGACTTCTCCGACATCGTCGGGCCGAACCAGCAGTCCAAGGCCGAGGAGTGGGCGCAGGGTTTCATCCTCAACTTCAAATCCGGCTACACCCCGGGCACCGTCGGTTTCGGCGTGGATGCCATCGGTCTGCTCGGCCTCAAGCTCGATAGCAGCGCGGATCGGGTCAACACCGGCCTGTTGCCGACCCGCGAGGGCGGCAAGGCCGCCGACGATTACAGCCGCCTGGGCGCCGCCTTGAAGGTCAAGCTGTCGCAGACCGAGCTGAAGGTCGGCGAGCTGCAGCCCAACCTGCCGGTGCTGGCCTTCAGCGACATCCGCCTGCTGCCGCCGAGCTACCAAGGTGCCAGCCTGGTCTCCAACGAGATCGCCGGGCTGACCCTGCAAGGCGGCCAGTTGCGCTCCACCAGCCTGCGTAACGAGGCTGGTGATGAGGAGTTGGGCGCCATGGTCGGTTTCGCCCCGCGGCGTAATGCCGGCGGCCTGATCACCACGGATCGTTTCAACTACACCGGCGCCGACTACGCCTTCAACGCCAACCGCACCTCGGTCGGCGCCTGGTATGCCCAGCTGGAGGACCTCTACAACCAGCGCTACTTCAGCCTCAAGCACAGCGAGCCGGTCGGCGACTGGGTGCTCGGCGCCAACCTCGGCTACTTCGACTCGTCCGAGGACGGCGAGCAACTGGCGGGCGAGATCGACAACCAGGCCTTTTACTCCCTGCTGTCGGCCAAGCACGGCGGCCACACTTTCTATCTCGGCTACCAGGCCATGTTCGGCGACGACGGCCTGCCACGGGTATTCGCCAACGTCAGCCCGCTGGGCAACGAGGTGCCGACCTTCACCTTCGACTCGGCTGACGAGCGTTCCTGGCAACTGCGCTACGACTACGACTTCGCCGCCATGGGCGTGTCGGGTTTGGTCGCCGGGGTGCGCTATATCCGCGGCGACAACGTCGATGCCCAGGCCACCAACCGTGGCGGTGCGCGTTACGAGGGCAAGGACTGGGAGCGCGACCTGGACATCGGCTACACCGTGCAGAACGGTGCGTTCAAGGGTTTTGGCGTACGTGTGCGCAACGTCACGGCGCGTTCCAACTACCGCAGCGACATCGACGAGAACCGGCTGATCCTCAGCTACACCCTGACTTTGTTTTGAGCCCTTCCCGGTATCCCGGGTGATGGCTTGGCCCGCTCTCGCGGGCCTTTTTTCTCCAGTCGGCGCCCTCTGCGCATGAATCAGATGCAAAGACAAACCGGCGGTCGACAGGGAAAGTGTTCATCGGCTTGGTAAGGCTGCCTGGGCCGCCCTCACGATGAAACGCAGGTGGCGGGGTGCAGCAAACCTGCTGCTGCCCCCCCGTTACCAGGGCTGATAGGTGGCATCAATATTAGTTAATAGAAAATCCTCCCCCGCACTTTTAGGGTGAGAACTGGCCCAGCGATTTCAAACAATAACAATGGAGATTGCGCCGTGGAAAAACCTAGCGTTGTTGTACCCCAGCATGCCCAAGCGGCCCTGCCTCTGCCCCTGGCTTCGATCGAGCGACAGCAGGGGCGCTGAGGGCACACGCCGCCCACGGGCGGAAATCTTTAACCGACATGTCGCCCAGCAACACGACAAGTCGCCAAAACAATCACAACGAGGTACGGCCATGCAGCCTGTGACCACTCCCCCACCAGCTATTGGCGGACCCTTGCCAGCAGGCGCCTGTCTGCGCGGCTGGCTCGACCATCTCCAGCGGCACCAACGCCTGGCAGTGATCCACCCTGGCGTGGACTTGTGTTTCGGCGTCGCGGCGATTGCCAATCGCCTGGACGGAAAAAGCGCCTCTTTGTTCCTCGAGCCTAGTGGCCATAAGATCCCCGTGGTTTCCGGTCTGCTCTCCGATCGTCAGTGGATGGCCGAGGCGATGGGTGTCGAGCCCGGCGAGGTGCTGGCACGTTTCGAACAGGCCAGTCTCAATCCGCTGCCCTGGTATGAAATCTCCGATGCGCCGTGCCAACAGGTGGTGCACCGTGAGGTCGACCTGAACAAACAGTTGCCGATCCCCACTCATAACGAGCACGACAGTGGCCCCTACATCACCGCCGGCCTGCTGATCACCCGCAACACGCGTACCGGGGTGCAGAACGTCTCCATCCATCGCCTGCAGGTGAGCAGCCCGAACCGCCTCGGTGCGTTGCTGTTGCCGCGCCATGCCCTGGCGTTCTTTCAGGAGGTAGAAGCACGCGGCGAGGACCTGGAAGTGGCGGTGGTGATCGGCGCTGACCCGCTGACCCTGTTGGCTTCCCAGGCCATCGTGCCGATCGATCACGATGAACTGGAAATTGCCGGCGCCCTGCACGGCCGGCCACTGCCGGTGGCGCGTTGTGTGACCAACCGGATCCGCGTGCCGGCCGAGGCCGAGATCGTCATCGAGGGCCGCCTGCTGGCCCAGGCGCGGGAAATGGAAGGCCCGTTCGGTGAATTCCCACAGTACTACGGCGAGCGCGCCGAGCGCCACGTGATCGAGGTGGACGCCATTACCCACCGCCGCGCGCCGATCTTCCACACCATCGTCGGCGGCGGTCTCGAGCACCTGCTGCTCGGGGGTATCCCGCGCGAGGCAAGCATGCTCGCCCATCTGCGCCGCAGCTTTCCCTGCGTGCGCGACGTGCACCTGGCCAAGGGCGGGGTGTGCCGCTACCACCTCTACGTGCAGATCGACAAACGCTCCGAGGGTGAGGCGAAGAACGTGATCCTCGGCGCCCTCGGCGGTCACTACGACATCAAACACGTCACCGTGGTCGATTTGGATGTGGATATCCACAACCCGAGCGAAGTGGAGTGGGCGATCGCCACGCGCTTCCAGGCCGATCGCGACCTGGTGCAGATCCACGAGTCGCAAGGTTCCAAGCTCGACCCCTCCACCCGTGAAGGCGTGGGCTCCAAGTTGGGGTTCGATGCCACGGTGCCGCTCAGTGCGCCGTCGTTCAAGTTTCTGAGAATCCAGGTGCCGGGCGAGTCAGAGGTGGATCTTGCCCAGGTAATTGATACCGCAGCAGGTGATTGGCGTCAGCGAGTCTTGGCTGAAACGACGGCGGAGAGCCGTCATGACTCGCCCTGAAAGGTGCCTGGCGCTCGACAGCCCCCTCAGCGGGGGGGCGTGGCTCACCATTGCCTTTCCATCGCTATAGCAGTCCTGCCTAACAATAGATCGTCTGATGTGATCCACACTACCCAAGGAGAAATCCAATGAAGACAAGAACAAAAATGATGGGTGTCATCTTCGCTGCAGCAGCCTTCGCGTTCAGTGCGGCAGCGAGCGCCAAGGACCTGAGGCTGGGCTTGATCGTGCCGGGAACCCATGCCTGGTCTGTCGCGGCCTCAACCATGGGCGATGAACTGCAAGAACGCTCCGGCGGCAAGTACAGCATCACCATTTTCCCGGCCGGCCAGCTCGGCAGCGAGGCGCGGATGCTGCAGCAACTGCAAACCGGTGCGCTGGACATGGCCTTCATGACCACGGCCGAAATCACCAACCGCATCCCCGATTTTGGTGTGCTCTATGCGCCCTACCTGGTGCACAACGTCAAACAGGCCGGCGAATTGCTGAATGGCCCGACGGCACAGGGCCTGCTCGACAAGTTGCCGGCGGAGGCTGGTGTTGTGGGCCTGGGCTATGGCACTGCAGGCATGCGCTTGATGCTCAATGCTTACCCGACCAACAGCATCGCCGCGATCAATGGCCGAAAAATGCGTATTACGCCCTTTGCGCCGGTTAAGGATTTTTATCAGCTGCTTGGCGCGGCCTCGACTCCGATGCCGCTACCCGATGTATACGACGCGTTGGCCAACGGTCAGGTCGACGGCGTTGACGCCGATCTCGAGCTGGTCTGGAAGCTGCGGCTGCATGAGCGCGGCAGCGTGCTGGTGCAGAGCAACCACATGATGTTCCCGGTCGTTGGCCTGGTCTCCGGCCGGCTCTGGGCTCAGCTCAGTCCAGAGGACCAAGCCTTGCTCGGCGAGCTTACGAAAAAGCACTTGAACAACCTCTTCGGGCAATACACCGCTATCGAGGCAGAGATGCTGGAGAACGTGCAGAAGGCTGGCGTCAAGGTGGTTCCGGCGGGTCCCGAGTTCTTCGGCGACAAGCTGCAGCAATGGGAAACCCTCTGGCTCAAGAAGGCGCCGGTGCTGGCTGACCTGCGACGCGAAGCCGAAGCGATTCGATAATCGAAGCCTCCCCAGGTTCGGCAGCGCTGTCTGCCGGACGGGCTGCTCCTGCTTGACCGTATTTAAGGAGTGCAAATGGTTCATTCAATTCAAACGCTCAGCAACGGGATTGGTTGGTGCGAGCGGGGACTGATGCGTGTGTTGGTTCTCGCTCTGCCGCTCATGATTCTGGTCAACGTCACCGGTCGCGCCCTGAAGATGCCGATCTTCTGGCTAGATGAACTGGCCATTCTGACCATGGTCTGGCTGGCCATGATCGGCCTCTCGGTGACCCTCAAGAGTCGTGATGCCGTCGCGGTGACCCTGCTGCAGGATGCCGTTCCCCCAGCACTCAGAAGGGGGCTGCAGTGCATTTCCGATGGCCTGGTGCTGGTGTTCGCCGTCGCTATGCTGGTGCTCTGCTATCTGTGGTTCGATCCGCTCTTGTTGATCAGTACGGGCTTCGACTTTCAGGCGTTTGCGGCGCAGTCGTTCAACTTCATTTACGAGGAACCAACTGCGACCCTAGGCATAGCCAAGGTCTGGTTCTGGCTGATTTTGCCGCTGGTTGCGTTGTCCAGCAGTGTGCATGCTTTGGCCAACCTACTGCAGACGCTGACCATCCCTCAGGCGGAGTTCCTTAAGCACGCAGTTCAAATCAGTTCCGGAGAATGATCCATGGCCGCGACTATTTTCATCGTGCTGCTGTTCATTGGCGTACCTATCGCGCTGGTATTGGCGGTGACCGCCATGTCCTACATCCAGCTGAGCGGCAATAGTGTGTTGTTTCTTTCCTATCCGCAGCAATTCTTCGGTGGGCTGGATAACTACGGTTTGCTGGCAATTCCGCTGTTCATGCTAGTGGGGGAGCTGATGAATGAGGGGGGCATAACCAAGCGGCTGGTGGCTTTTGCCTCAGTCTTTCTCGGCGCCGTCCGCGGCGGCCTGGCCTACATCAACATCATCGCCAACATGATGCTGGCGTCCATTGTCGGCTCGGCCAATGCTCAAGTGGCGGTGATGGCGCAGGTCATGGTGCCGGAGATGCACCGCAAGGGTTATGACCGCAATTTCGCCACGGCGACCACGGCAGCCGGGGCCTTGATGGCACCGGTGATTCCGCCGTCAATGCTGTTCGTCATCTTTGGAGTGTTGGCACAGATTTCCATCGGTGACCTGTTTATCGCCGGCATATTGCCGGGGGTGCTGATGGCCGGAGGCTTTATCACCGTTATCGCGCTGCTCGGCTTTTATTATCAATATCCAGCCAGCGAGCGTCTGAGCCGGGCGGAGAAACTGAACAACATTCTCCGCAGTCTGCCTTCCCTCAGCGTACCCGTAGTGATGATAGGCAGCATTCTCGGTGGCTTGGCCACTCCGACCGAGGCTGCCGCCGTGGGTGCTGCGATGGCAGTGTTGGTCGGGCGTTTTGCCCACGGGGAAATGAAGTTCGAGCGCATGGGCGGCATGCTGTTAAGGGTCGGTATCAACAGTGGTGTGGTGCTGGCCCTGGTGGCGGCCGCCGCGGTTTTCGGCTGGGTGATCGTCTACGAAAGGATTCCGCAACAGCTTGGCGAGGTGATGCAGAGCATGACCTCCGATCCATTCATCTACATGTTGCTGGTGATTGCCCTGCTGCTGGTCGTGGGCATGGTCATCGACGGTATCGCGGCCCTGATCCTGCTAGTGCCGATCCTGTTGCCGGTGGCCCAGAGCGTCTATGGCATCAACCCCTATCACCTGGGGGTAGTGATGTGCATCAACCTCACTCTGGGGCTGCTGACACCACCTGTCGGGGCCGCCCTTTATGTCGCTTCCCGCGTCACGGGTTGTCGTCCCAGCGACATCATGCGGCCTCTGCTGCCTTTCCTGCTGGTGACTCTGTTGGTCATGGTACTGATTGCCTGGCAGCCCGGCTTGGTGACCGTATTTATTTCATGAAAGGCCCCGTCTTAGTGGACGGAGCCCTCACCCGGCCCTCCCTGCCGGAGATCAACCTGGAGAAAATGCTGTGAACAGAATGAAAGATAAGGTGGCGATCATTACCGGCGCCGCGCAAGGAATAGGTGCTACCTACGCCAAGGCTCTGGCTGCCGAGGGAGCGAAGGTCGTCCTCTGCGACCTGAATACCCCGAACGAGACCGCGGCGGCGATCCGCGCCGAGGGTGGCACGGCCCTGGCTCTGGCCTGCGACGTGACCGATGGCGGCACCGTACACACCATGGTTGAGGCAGCGGTGGCGGAATTCGGCGGCGTGCAGGTGCTGGTTAATAACGCAGCGTTGTTCGCTACCCTCGATCTCAAGCCCTTCGAGCAGACTAGCTCGGGGGAGTGGGACAAGATTATGGCGGTCAACGTGCGTGGCTCCTTCGAGTGCGCCAAGGCGGTCCTACCGGTGATGCGCAAACAAGGCTACGGCAAGATTATCAACATTGCCTCTGCTACCGCCTTCAAGGGGGCGCCAATGATGCTCGCCTACGTCGCCTCGAAGGGTGCAGTGATCGCCATGACCCGCTCCATTGCCCGCGAAGTAGGCGATGCCGGGATTTGCTGCAACTGCCTGGCTCCCGGGCTAACCATGAGCACTAACGTGCAAGCCAACGCCGCTTGGGCCGGCGACATGGTGCGCAACAACATCGCCAGCCGCTGCCTCAAACGCGAGGCAGTGCCGGACGACTTGATCGGCGCGCTGCTGTTCCTGGCTAGCGCCGAGAGCGACTTCATGAGTGGCCAGACCGTGGTCGTCGACGGCGGCTCTGTGACCCACTGACCGTGGCGAATCCAAGGGCAGCCTATATTTCATAGAAGAGGTAAACCGTTATGACGCGTGAAGAACAAATTATAGAGCGTTCGAATGCATATCGCGAGAGCTATCGTGCCTCCACGCCCAGCTGGTATCGCGGCGAAATGCACCTGGCTTTCACCCTGCTGTTCACTGGTGGAGTGCTCTGGTACTGCGCCAGCCAGATTGTCGATGCGAGCTGGCAGGAGTGGGTACTGGTGGTGGTGCCGATGTTCCTATTCGGAAATTGGGCCGAATGGGCAGCTCACCGGTATTTGCTACATAGCCCGAGGACCCCGCTCAAATCGGCCTACAAGCGACATGTCGCCACCCACCATCAGTTCTTTTCGCACAAGACGCTGGACTATCACGGCCATAAAGATTGGCGCGCTCTGCTCTTTCCCCCATTCGCTCCGGTGTTATTCGTGCTGGCCGCGTTGCCGCTGGCTCTGCTGCTGGGTACGTTCTGGACGGCAAACGCCGGCTATATCGCTATGCTGACGATGGCGGCCTATTTCCTGATGTACGAAGGCCTGCACACGCTGTCGCACCTCGAGCATCCGCTGCTCGATGCCATTCCGTTGGTTAACACGGTGCGCCGCATGCATGTCCTGCATCACAACCCGGACTTCATGCACACGCGCAATTTCAACCTGACCTTCCCGATCTGCGATGCACTGTTTGGCACCAGCGACCTGAACAAGGGCGTGCTGGGCACGCTGTTCAATGGTATGTCGGATGCGGCGCGCAAACCCGAGGACCAGGCTCGCGTTGATGCGCAGCAGGTCGAGCGCGCGTCCAAAGCGGCTACCGAACACCAGCTCTGACAGCGACTCAATGGGCGGTCGGCTCTGGTGGTCGACCGTTGCTCGCTGATCCACGGAATACCGGAGGACTCATGCAAAGCAGACATTTCATCGATGGGCAATGGACCGATGCGGGACGTTGGGCGGATAGCTTCGACCCGGCCAGTTGCGAGTTGATTGGCCGCATCGCCGATGGCGGCGAAGCCGAGGCGCAAGCGGCAGTCTCCGCCGCCGCGCGCGCCTTCGCCAACCCGCAGTGGTCACAGAATCCGCGCCTGCGTCAGCAATTGCTGCTGGATTGGGCCGCAGGCCTCAAGGCCCGCCAGGAGGAACTGGCGCAGCTGCTCACCCGCGAGAATGGCAAGGCCCTGGCGCAATCGCGCGGCGAGATAGCCGGGGCGATTTCCGAGATTGTTTATTATGCCGGTCTGGCCCGGCACAACCCCGGCCATGTGCTGGAGGTGGCGCCTGGCGAGCTCTCCACCATGCTGCGTGAACCGGCCGGGGTCGCGGGCCTGATCATTCCATGGAATGCCCCGGCGGTGCTGCTGGTGCGCGCCCTTGCCCCGGCGCTGGCGGCCGGCTGCACCGCCGTGATCAAGCCGGCGCCGCAGACCGCGCTATTCAACGCGGCCATGCTCGAGCCGCTATTCGCCCTGCCGGGCCTACCGGCCGGCGCGGTCAACCTGTTCGCTGAAACTGGGCACGCCGGCGCGGCGTACCTGGTGGCTTCGCCACTGGTAGATGTGCTCAGCTTTACTGGCTCCACTGCCACCGGCCAGCGCATCATGCAAGACGCCGCAGCGACCATGAAGAAGCTGTCCCTTGAACTCGGCGGCAAGTCCTGTTGCCTGGTCTTCGAGGATACCGACGTCGAGGCTATCGCACCGAAGCTGGCGGCAGCAGCAACTATCATTTCCGGCCAACAGTGCACCGCCGCACGGCGCGTGCTGGTGCAGGCCAGCCGTTTTGCTGAGATGAAACGTGCGCTCAGTGCCTCGCTCAGCGAAATCCGCCTGGGCCACGGTTTGGAGGCGACGACGCAAATGGGCCCACTGATTGACTGGCAGTCGCGCGACAAGGTCGAGAGGCGTATCGCCGAGGCGCTGGACTGTTGCGACGAGGTGTTGCTGGCTGGTGGCCGCCCGGATGGCGCGCTGAGTCAGGGTGCCTTCCTCGCCCCTGCACTGATCGCCCACCGCGATAGCGGCGCGTTCTTCTGCCAGGAGGAAATCTTCGGCCCGCTGCTGGTACTGGAAGCTTTCGACGACGAGGCCGAAGCGGTAACCCGTGCCAACCACAGCGAGTTCGGCCTCTCCGCCAGCGTCTGGACCAATGAGGGCGCGCGGGCCTGGCGGGTCGCCCGCGCACTGCGCAACGGTACCGTATGGCTCAATGACCACAACAAGCTGTTCGCCGAGGCAGAGACCGGCGGCTACCGCAAGAGCGGCCTGGGTCGCTTGCACGGGGTCGATGCCCTGCTGGATTTTAGCGAACTCAAACACATCTACCAGAACGTCGGCACACTGGGCTGACGGCAAAGGCGAGGGTGACGACGATGGAGCTGCGCCAACTGAAGTACTTCACCTGCCTTTACGAGGAAGGCTCGGTCACCCGCGCGGCGCAGCGACTGAACATCGTCCAGCCGGCGCTATCCATGCAGATTGCCAGGCTCGAGGAGGAGCTAGGCCAGACATTGTTCGAGCGCAGCTCCAAGGGTATGACGCCAACCGAGGCCGGCGAGCAGGCCTACCGACTGTTCATGCCGGTCCTCGGGCAGATCCTCGAGGCGCGGCAGACCCTGATCAATCGTAGCGGCGAGATCGGTGGGCGGGTAAGCGCCGGGCTCATCGCCTCAGCCACCAACAATGCTTTGGCCAGCACCCTGGCCTACTTCGTTGAGCATCACCCTGAGGTGGAGCTGTGCGTGACATCCGGTTACAGCCAGGAACTGATTGAGAAGGTGCTGGCAGGCGCGCTGGATTTCGCAGTGATCAACCAGAGCTTTCAGCAGGACAGCCTGCTGGGGCGCGATATCCTCGACGAGGAGCTGCTGCTGGCCACTGGAGCGGCCAACCGCCTGAGCGGCCCACTGCCGCTGCCGCTGGCCAGCCTGCCTGGGCTGAAGCTGGTGCTGCCGTCGCGTCGCCACGGGCTGCGAATGGTCATCGACCAGCGGCTCGCCAGCCTGGGGTTGGAGGTTACTCCGCAGCTGGAGGTGGACGACCTGGCGGTGATCGAGGACTTCCTCCGTCGCAGCGACTGGGTCAGCCTGCTGCCGGCTACGATGCTGCACCGCGGCCTGCACGAAGGAGCTCTGCGCGCCTACCCACTCGCCGCACCAGGGATTACCCGGCGCATGGTCTGTGTGTACGACCCGCGCCGTCCGTTGACCCCGGCGGCGGTGTTGTTCATTGAGGTGATCGGTAAAACCATGATGGCGGCGCTGAATGCCATTCATTTTTACAAGGAAGGTCAGATTGAGGAGAGCGAGCATGAGCGAGTTGATTAAACCCCGCGTGCCGCGGCTTATCGTCGGAATTTCCGGTGCTTCCGGGGCCATCTACGGTGTGCGCCTGCTGGAGCTGCTGCAGGACACGCCGATCGAAACACATCTGGTGGTAAGCAAGTCGGCGTTGATCACTCTGGCCCACGAGACCGAGCTGTCCTGGTCGCAGCTCAAGGGGCTGGCGGATGTCAGCTACTCCAACCAGGACATCGGCGCGGCCATCGCCAGCGGCTCGTTCAAGACCATGGGCATGGTCATCGCACCCTGTTCGGTGCGCAGTATGTCGGAGATTGCCAGCGGCGTGACCTCGACATTGTTGACCCGTGCTGCCGACGTGGTGCTCAAAGAGCGTCGGCGTTTGGTACTTATGGTTCGCGAGACGCCGTTGCACCGCAACCACCTGCGCAGCCTGACCGAGCTGGCCGAGCTCGGCGCGGTGATCGCGCCGCCGGTGCCGGCGTTCTATGCCAAGCCGAGCTGCCTGGAAGAGATGGTCGATCACACCCTGGGGCGGGTGCTGGATATGTTCGATATCGAGTTGGGCATTGTTCGCCGCTGGCGCGAGCAAGTGGAAAATGTCGCGACTCTGGACGAGGTGCGAGTTGATGCATGACTGAGATACGGCGGCTTCAGCCAGGTAGCTCTGCAATAAGTCAGTGATCAGTTGCAGGGGCTGCACGCACACCTCGTTCTACGAAAAGGGCCAGCAGTCGTCCAGCAGCACTGCGCGGCAGGGGTCTGCCATGCGGAGCTGAACAATAACCACTTGCTCCGGCGTGGCGAGCTCTGGATTACCAACAAGGACCGGCGGATGTTCGCCAGATGCACCTCCAGGTCGGACAGGGGAATGTCCGGGTGCAGTCAGCTGTCGCTCCACCGTGAAAGATGCACTCGATATTGTCAGCGTGGTGAAACGCCAGGCGGCGGTGGTACAGCGGATACCATCGAGGCTATAGGTTTCGACGATGATACGTGGCGCCAGGGCGCTACTACCGAGCACCCTAGGGTCTTTTTAGTCGTCAGCGAGTAGCCTTTTACGTATCGATCAGACTCAAAGGCAAATTTATGGACTACAGGGTCAATATTCCATTGGGTTGGCAAGGCGTGCGCCATTGCGTGCCGTAACCTGACCATCCGGCGGACGGCTGATAAAACGCAGCAACGACAAAACGGAGGCATCACCGGGGATTTCCCGCACCAGCGCATGTCTGGACAAGTGCAAAACGGGCAAGTTCGCGTCTGCTGCCTCCCCCTGTGAAGACACGGGTGATACCGGCTCTACGAGGTACTGGAATCATGCGCCATCTCGATCTACAGGTTGTCAGCCAGGCGCTCGACTGGGCCCGTGCCGGTCGTGCGTTGTGGTTCTGTACGGTCCTCTCGACCTATGGCTCGGCGCCGCGCGCGCCGGGGGCGATGCTGGTGGCCAGCGCTGCTGGTGAACATGTCGGTTCACTCTCCGGCGGCTGTGTCGAGGAAGAGTT
Organism: Ectopseudomonas oleovorans; assembly: GCF_029845265.1. Taxonomy (NCBI): domain Bacteria; kingdom Pseudomonadati; phylum Pseudomonadota; class Gammaproteobacteria; order Pseudomonadales; family Pseudomonadaceae; genus Ectopseudomonas; species Ectopseudomonas oleovorans. Next base: position 8,976 of record NZ_JAOCLK010000032.1, on the reverse strand, counting down.
CCTCGCCAGCCTGGCCCGTGGCGAGCTGCGCGAGCCGGCGCAGATTGTCCGCTACGGCGACAGCGCCGAGGAGAGTCGGCGCCTGCGTTTGCCGTGCGGTGGGGTGCTGGTGGTGCTGGTGGAACACCGCGCGCCCAGCTGCGAGTGGATCGAGCACCTGCAAGCCCTGCAGGCGGCCTTGCTCGGCCAGCATCGCCTGGTGCGTCATGTCGACCTTGGCAGTGGTGCGCTGCGCCTGGATCCGGACGCCGTTCAGGGTAGCGAACGGGTGCAAGTCGTCGATGAAACGGTGCGCATTCATGTCGGCCCGGTGCTGCGCCTGATTCTCGCCGGGCTCTCCCCGGTGGCCGAGGCCTGCGCCGCTTTTGCCCGCGCCATCGGCTGCGAAGTGATCGCCTGTGACCCCCGCGAGGAGGTCGAGCACATCGTGCTCGACGGCGTACAGATGCAGCGCGTGCTGCCCTCGCTGTTTATCGCTGCTGGCGGCTGCCACGCCGCCACCGCAGTGGTGGCGTTGACCCACGATCCGCGTATCGACGACCTGGCCCTGATGGAGGCGGTGCGCACCCCGGCGTTCTACATTGGCGCCATGGGCTCGCAGGCCACCTCGGCCAAGCGCGCCGAGCGGCTCAAGCGCGTTGGCGGCCTGTCCGACGAGCAGATCGCGCGCCTGCACATGCCCATCGGTCTGGATCTGGGCAGTAAGGCGCCGGCGGAAATAGCCCTGGCGGTAATGGCGGATGTCCTGCGCGTATACCACGGCAGGGAGCGTCATGCCTTGTGATCAGGTCATTGCGCTACGACTAAGAGGTACTTGTGCGCCAAGCTGAATTGGTCAAATATTGCTCAGCCGCGCTATCGAGGCTACTCAGGACATCCGCTGTTGTTTGGCCAAGATTGCTGGCCAGCGCTGCGGCAACTCGATGGCGATAGCGGTGAGCAAGCGGCGTCCTGCGTGAGGGTCGACGTGGAGGATTCAGGTATCCACCAGGATATCGATACGCCTGCCGACCTCCGGCTAACCGCCCCGAGAGAAATTTTCCAAGACGGCGCAGATAGAACCAAGCGCTGCGGACAACGCTCATCCAGCGGATGAGGGAGAACTGCCTATGTCGGTCGCACAACGCGTATTTCATGGCAACTTTGGCCGAGTTGCCTTGTTGAACATGAATAAACCCTTGGTCATGCATACCCATTCGGAATGCCATGTGCTGGTGAAAGTGGCGGGCGACGACACCTTCTTCAACGTGCGCGGCCGTCAGGTGCCGCTGACTGACCGCAATGCGGTCTTGGTCAACGCCTGGGAACCGCATTATTTCGATTATCAGGCAGGTGCCGGCAATACCTTGATTCTGGCTCTGTATATCGAGCCGGCCTGGCTGGCCACCGCGCAACAGTCGCTAGCCTTAAGCAGTCGTCCAGACTTTTTTGCGCAATCCTCCATGGAACTGGGCACGCAAAACCGCAATCTGGCGGATCGCTTGATTGCTGAAATGCACAGCCCCGACCTGGTTCCACAGGAGCGTATCGAGTTTTACTTGTTCGACTTCCTCATCCAGTTGATCGAAGACTCCTCGCAGTGGCGGCATCTCTGTCGGATGGGCGTTCGCACCGTCAATGAATACCGCGACGCGCGGGTGCGCAAAGGTACCGACTATTTGCTCAATCACCTGGATGACCCGGCGCCAATCGACAATGCGGCCAAATGCTGTGGTCTGTCACGCGCGCACTTCTATTCCCTGTTTCGCAAGGACACCGGCATGACACCCAACCTGCTGCTCAACGCGGCGAGGATGCGGCGTGCCTTTTCCTGGCTCGACAGCGAGCGTAATGGCACCCTGGGCTTGCTTTCCGAGTCGTTGGGGTTCTCCGAGCAGGGGCATTTCACGCGTTTCTTCAAGCACCATATCGGCGCCTCGCCGAGCCAGTACCAGCGGGTGGTGGACAGTTACCCGCATTCCTGAGCCATGGATCCTTGGCGGTTGCCGGAGCCCAGTGCACAGGGTTCTTGCATTGAAGCGAGTGGCTGCTGCCGGTCGTGGCCGGCCAGAGATGACCAGGGCCGGCGGTGCGCACCGCGCTGGATCGTGTCGCCCGAGCGCCGAACAATAGCCTCGAGTAAGCGGCTGAAAAACCAAACCCCGCCACCGTTACCGGTGGCGGGGTTTTCTTTTGATCATCGTCCCTCCCGGCTGAAGCGGAATGCCGCCCAGCCGCTCCTACAGATGCAGTCTTCGCGTAGGAGCGGCTTCAGCCGCGAATTGCTGCTTACACAGCGCTACGCACCTGCTCCCAGGTCAGATCCAGGCACTTACGCGCCTTTTCCACCAGCTCGTCGATCTCGGCAAGGCTGATCACCAGAGGGGGCGCAATGATCATGGTATCGCCCACGGCGCGCATGATCAGGCCGTTATTAAAGCAGTGGCCGCGGCAGATCATGCCTACCGCCTTGTCACCCGGATAACGTGTGCGCGTCGCCTTGTCTTGCACCAACTCGATGGCGCCAAGCATGCCGATGCCGCGCACTTCGCCCACCAGCGGGTGATCCGCCAGCTCACGCAAGCGCTTCTGCAGGTAGGGCGCCGTTTCTGCCTTCACCCGCTCGACGATGCCTTCTTCCTTTAGAATGCGCAGGTTCTCCAGGCCCACCGCTGCCGCCACCGGATGGCCGGAATAGGTGAAGCCGTGGTTGAAGTCGCCATGCGCCTCGATCACTTCGAACACCTTGTCGCTAACGATCAGCCCGCCCATCGGCACGTAGCCGCTGGTAAGGCCCTTGGCAATGGTCATCAGGTCAGGCTTGAGATCGTAGTACTGGCTGCCGAACCATTCGCCGGTACGGCCGAAACCGCAGATCACCTCATCGGCAACGAAGAGTATGTCGTACCTGGCGAGGATTTCCTTGACGCGCGGCCAGTAGGTCTCCGGCGGGATGATCACGCCGCCCGCGCCCTGGATAGGCTCGGCGATGAAGGCCGCCACATTGTCCACGCCCAGTTCGAGAATCTTCTTCTCCAGCTGGTCGGCGGCCCAGATGCCAAATGCTTCCGGCGATTGCTCGCCACCCTCGCCGAACCAGTACGGCTGCGGGATATGCGCGATGCCCGGGATCGGCAAGTCGCCCTGCTCGTGCATGAATTTCATGCCGCCGAGGCTGGCACCGGCCACGGTGGAGCCGTGGTAGCCGTTGTCGCGACCGATGATGATCTTCTTGTTTGGCTGGCCCTTGCATGCCCAGTAGTGGCGCACCAGGCGCAACATGGTGTCGTTGCCCTCCGAGCCCGAACCGGTGAAGAACACGTGGTTCATGCCGGCCGGCGCCAGTTGGGAGATGGCATGGGCCAGCTCCAGCACCGGCGGGTGGGCAGTCTGGAAGAAGGTGTTGTAGAACGGCAATTGACGCATCTGCGCGCTGGCGGCTTCGACCAGTTCCTCGCGGCCATAGCCGACGGCCACGCACCAAAGACCGGCCATGCCGTCGAGGATCTTGTTGCCCTCGCTGTCCCACAGGTGCACGCCCTTTGCTTCAGTGATGATGCGCGGGCCCTTCTCGGCCAGTTGCTTGTAATCACTGAACGGCGCCAGGTGGTGGGCCTGGCTGAGGGCTTGCCAGTGGGCGGTCTTGGGGTTGTTCACGGCGTTATTCATGGCGCCTCCTTCTATCCGTGACATCACAGGTACCAGCGGTATTCGCGCGGGCTGATGTCGTGCATGAAGGCCAGGTGATCCTGGCGTTTGTTCTCGCAATAAACCATGACGAACTCGCTGCCGAGGCCAGCGGCGACGCGCTCGCTGGCCTGCATGCGACGCACGGCGTCGAGCATGTCCTTGGGAAAGTCGACACCGCTTTCGCGGTCGTCATTCAGCGGTGCAATGGGCTCAACCTTGGCGTCGAGGCCCTGCTCGATACTGGTCAGCAATCCCGCCAGCACCAGATAGGGGTTGGCGTCTGCGCCCGGCAGACGAAATTCCAGGCGCAGGTTGCGTGCGTCCGACTCGGGAATACGCACGCAGGCGTCGCGATCCTCGAAGCCCCAGCTGGCCTTGCTCGCCGAGTTCACCTGGGCGCCGAAGCGGCGATAGCTGTTGTGGTTCGGCGCGTAGATCGGCATCAGCTCCGGCAGCAGTTCCAGGCAACCGGCCACGGCATGCCGCAGCGGGCGCTGCTCATCACGCGCCAGCAGGTTGTCACCGGCCTCATCGTACAGGCTAACGTGGATGTGCATGCCGCTGCCGGGATACTGCAGATACGGCTTGGCCATGAAGCTGGCGCGATGGCCGTATTTGAGCGCCACGCCACGGGTCACCCGGCAGAACAGCGCCGACCAGTCGGCCGCCTGCATCGGATCCATATTGTGGCTGAAGTTGATCTCGAACTGCCCCGGGCCGATCTCGGCGGTGATCACCGTGGTGTCGATGCCCTGCAGACGCGCGGTCTCGGTGATGTCGTCGAGCACCTCGGAAAAACGCGACAGCCGTTCGATGTGCATGTTCGGCTGGTCGTCGGCATCGCCACTCAGGTCATCGCGCGGGTACTGCGGCAAGCCGTCCTTGAGCGCCTTGTCGAACAGGTAGAACTCCAGCTCGAAGGCCACCACCGGACGAATGCCGCGCGCAGCCAGGCGCTGCACCACGCGTGCCAGCACCTCGCGCGGTTCGAACTCGATGGGCGCTTCGGTGCCGTCGGAGCTGATCAGCATCTGCCCCAGCGGCTGGCGCTCCCAGTTCACCAGCTTGAGCGTGCCGGGGATCAGCCGCCGTGGCGCGTCCGGGTCACCGTCATGGAAGCAGTAGTCGCCGATCTCGTACAGCCCGCCCTGAGCGCCGAGCAGCACGCAGTTCTGCGGCAGTTTCAGGGCGCTGCCGGCGGCGACCTTCTCCAGCATCTCGATGGGGTAGCGCTTGCCATAGAAATGCCCGGGAATGTCCAGGCAGATCAGGTCGACGAAGCGCACCTCGGGGTGGACCTGGCGAAATTGACGGACTTCGTCGAGCAGCTCGACTCGGGTGGCGTTCATTGTGGTTATTTCCGGGTTCACGGGAAGGTTCAGGTGTAGATCCACAACACCCGCGCGGGGGTGTCGCCCTGGTTGGCATAACGCAGGCGCGCATAGCTCGGCACCTGGAAAACATCACCGGGATAGAGGGTGGCACTCTCTTCGTCCTCACCCAGCCACAGCGTCAACTGACCTTCGAGCACATAGCCGGCCTGCTCGGAGCGGTCGCTCATCTGCCGCTCGCCACTGCTGGCCCCCGGTTCGAGCAGGCTATCGACGACCATGAACGCGCCCTGCAAGGTCGGCGACGCCATGATGTCGGTGATGCCACCGGCCAGGTACAGGGTGCGGCGCTCGTCCGGACGAGTCACCCAGTCCAGCGCCTTGGGCTTGGGCAGGCTGTAGAAATAGGTGGTGGGTACGTCGAGTGCCTCGCTGATGGCGGTCAGATCTTCCACGGTCGGGCGCGACAGGCCACGCTCGACCTGCGAGAGAAAGCCCACGGAACGACCGATGCGCTCGGCCAGCTCGTTGAGGGTGACCTTCTTGTGCTTACGCAGGTCGTGAATGAGCACGGCCAGCGCGGCCATCTCCAGATTCTTGTCCATGTCAGGGCTGTCCATTTCAGAAGCTGTCCCTCAGTCGATACCAGGCCTTGCCGATGGCCTCGAGCGGTGCCGCCAGGCGCTCGCCGAATAGGAATTCGGGATTGCGTAGTTGCTGATACAGCGCCAGTTCGTCGTCATTGCCGAGAATGGCATCACTGACTGCCCGCGCTGCCGCCAGGGTCGGCAGCACACCATGCCCGGAAAAGCCCTGCAGCCAGTAACGGCCGTTCTCGCCGCCAACGTCGGGCGTGCGAGCACGAGTCACGTCGATATGGCCGCCCCAGGCAAAGTCGATGGCCACGTTTGCCAACTGCGGGAATACACGCTCGAGGAGTGGCCGCGTGGCAGCGGCCATGTCCTTCGGCAGACCGCCGAGATAGGTGCAGCCCCCGCCAAACAGCAGGCGGTGATCCGGGGTGCGGCGGAAGTAGTCGAGGACGAACTGGTTGTCGGTCACACAAGCATTGCGCGGCAACAATGCCTCGGCGCGCTCGGCGCCCAGCGGCGCGGTGGCGATCTGGTAGGTACCGACCGGCAGGATGCGCCGGGCCAGACGGGGCTCCAGGCTGTCGACATAGGTGTTGCAGGCCAGCACCAGGTTATCGGCCTGCACACTGCCCTGCCCGGTACGCACACGGTAGCCCGTGCCCTGCTTGTCCTGACTCAGCACACGGCTCTGCTCGAAGATCTGCCCACCGGCGCGAACGAAGGCTTCGGCCAGCCCGAGCGCCAACTTGAGCGGATTGAGATGCCCGGCCTCGGGGTCGTAGAGGCCAGCGCGGTAACGCTCGCTGGCGACCCACTCCGGCATCTGCTCACGGGAAACGAACTGCAGCGCGCGATGCCCCCATTTATAAGCGGCCTCCTCCTGCCACTCATGCAGCAGCGTCACGCGCCTTGGCAGCACCGCCGTCCACAAATGGCCGCGGCGGTAATCGCAGTCGAAGCCGTGGCGCTCGGGCAGTTCACGCAGCTCACGGGCTGCCCAGCTCATGCCATCCCACAGACGGCGGGCGCGTTCGATGCCCAGCGCCTTTTCCAGCGGCGGCATATCGCAGGACCAGCCCAGAATCGCCTGCCCGCCGTTGCGCCCAGAGGCTGCCCAGGCCACACGACTGGCCTCCAGCAGAATGGCCTTGCGCCCTGCTTCGGCCAGGCGCAAAGCAGTGTGCAGGCCACTGAAACCAGCACCGATCACCAGCACATCGCACTGCAGATCATCTTGCAGCACGGGATGATGCGTCAGTCGATCCTTGCAGCTATGGGCGTAATAGCTGTCGACGTGCTCACTGGCATGGCGAAACATAGACGACTCATGAAATTTAGAATAATTAATTTCATGAAAATCTATAGATATAATTTCACAAAGGCAAGCCTGAGCGGCTCAGGCGACCTGCTGCAGCAACTCCATACCGCATTCGAGATGGGTGAACAGCCCTTCATCTATCGCCTGGGCCAAAACCCGACGCAGGCTGCGGATTCCACTCGGTCATACGCAGATAGCGCGGATCCGCTTCCTCGCCAGCATCACGAAACAAAAAACCAGTCTCATCCGCCTCAGCTGTTGCTGAGTCGAACAGCAAATCGAAGTGCAAAATGCGCCCGTTGAAACGATGTCGAAGCACCGAATACAACGTTTGCAAGCGTTGCTGACCGTCATATACCAGAGCCTTGGCTGCGCCCCACCGCCCCTCATCTACCTGACGCGCATAGTGGCCTGGTAGGTAATCCTGGACGAAATAGCGATACGGCACCTTCTGATCCGTTTCCCAGAGTACTACGCCTCCAATCGGGTAGCACTGGAGTAAGGAGTCGAGCAGAAAGACTACGAAGAGCTTCCCGCTGGCCAGAAGTATTCCGGCACTCGCCCGGTCAACACGCGAGTCCAGTGCGCTCTGTGGATCTGCCTGAGCACCCTATGTCGTATCGGCGAACTGCTTAAGGCCGAGTGGCGCTACCTGGACCTGAAGAAAGGCACCTGGTTCATCCCTGCCGAGGCTACCAAAGGCCATAAAGACAAACGTCAGGATCACCATGTGTTCCTATCAGCTTTTTCCATCGCGCAGTTCCAGCGACTGCAGAAAGAAACCGGTAATACACCGTTCTGCTTCCCCAGCAAGGACGGTAAAAGCCACGTTGATACCAAGACTGTCAGCAAGCTAATCGGAGACCGGCAGTGCCGGTTCAAAAACCGTACCAAGCCTTTGGCTGGCCGACATCATGACGACTCACTGGTACTGAGCAAGGGCATAAAGGGCGAATGGACACCACACGACCTGCGTCGCACAGGTGCAACCATGATGCAGGAGCTCGGTGTCACGCTGGAAATCATTGATCGCTGCCAGAACCACCTGCTGGGTGGCTCCAAGGTACGCCGGCATTACCTGCACCACGATTACGCCAAGGAAAAGACCGAAGCATGGCGGTTATTGGGAGAGAGGCTGGAGTCGATTCTTGCCGGGAGCCCGAAAGCTGCTGTCCAGCCTCAGTAGCCAGCTTCTTTTTGATGGCGAAAGGCCAAGACATAGGCGGTGTCATCTGCACGCTCATAGCGGTACAACGCTACGTAACCTGAGTCACCAAATTCGATGATGAGCTCACGCAGCTCCGGCAGATCTGGAAATGGACGCCCTACTTCCGGACTTTCCTCCAATCGAGCGAATTGGCGCTCGATTGCCTGTGCAACACGGCGCGCGACCTGCGGATCTTTGTCTGAGAGGAATCGCCGGCAACGCTCCAAGCCCTTCGCCGCGCCTTCAGTAACAATCAATCGTGGCACTTGGGAAGCTCTACCTCAGTATCTGTTCCCCAGCTACCGAGCCAGGCCCGAGTTTCTTGGCTGGTCAAATGCCGTCCGGTTTCCTGATATGCCGCCCACGATGCCAGGGCTTCCTGCTTGAAGCTCTCACGGGCCTCCTCACGCTCGACGTACTGGGTGATTGCCTCGCGCATGATCCAGTGAGACGAGCGCTGGCGTTGGCTCGCCAACTGCAGAATGCGGCCTTTTAGCTTGTCATCAATTTTGATGGAAGTGGCCATGGTTAGCCCTCTTTATCTAAAGGTATTACCTTTTAATAAGGTAGCAGCAGTCGTGAAAGCTGTCTATCCGATGCTCACAAACAGATCACGATGCTGGAGGTTCGACCGGGTCACTCGCACCGGTATAGCTGAGTCATCTTCAGCATCTTGGTACGAGCGCTTTCATTAAAACCTAAACCAGACGCCCCCCCGAAAGGGGCAGTTTCAGTCTCGAAACCGGCAATGCGTGAATCTACGCAGTGCAGCGGATACTTCGCTGGCCAACAAGCCGGGAATCATGAACGCTGCTAACACGCTACGCGATTCAAAAATATTTCAGACCTTTATTACCC
>NZ_JAOCLK010000031.1:0-59201 GCF_029845265.1 Ectopseudomonas oleovorans | reverse complement strand
GGGGGCTCAACAATGAGTTTCTCTCGTTTGGTTCTGGTGGCGGGTTTCGCTCTCTTGGCCGGGTGCGGTGTCGGTGGTGATTTTTCCGATTTGCGTATCTATATGGATGAAGTGCGCGCAAAGCCTAAAGGCGCTATTGAGCCGCTGCCGACGTTTCAGCCGTATGAAAGCTTCACCTATCGTGCTGCGTCTCTACGTAGCCCTTTTCAGCCCCCGGTTAAAATCGATGTCGTCACCCGACAAAAAGGGGCGCCAGAGATCAAGCCGGATGAAAGCCGTGTCAAGCAATTCCTCGAAGGGTTCAGCATAGACACGTTCGAGATGGTTGGCACGCTGAGAAATGATCGCCAGTTGTTCGCTCTGGTTAGCGGTGCGGGTGGTGTTCATCGTGTAAAAGTAGGCGACTTTCTTGGGCGTAACCACGGCAAGATTCTCATGATCGATGACTCCAAGATCGATGTTATGGAAATTGTTCCAGATGGCGAAGGTGGCTGGCTTGAGCGACCACGCAGCCTTTCCTTGAAGGAGCGCTCCTGACGGGGCGGGGTGAGAAATGAATATAAATAATCTGTCTGCCACACGGGATACGAAAATGAACAGCTCTCTTTCGCGTCTTAGCGTCGTTCTGCTGGCGGCGCTGCTGTCGCCCGCGGTATTGGCGGCCAATCTTCAGGATTTGAATGTCGCCAGTTTGCCTGGTGATCGAGTTGAGCTGAAGCTTTCCTTCGATGAGCCGGTAATGGCTCCTCGCGGCTATACCATCGAGCAGCCTGCGCGTATCGCTTTGGACCTGCCGGGCGTGTCGAACAAGCTCGGCTCCAAGAATCGTGAACTGGGTGTCGGTAATGCGCGTAGCATTACCATTGTCGAGGCCAAGGACCGTACCCGTCTGATTGTCAATCTCACCAGTCTGGCGCCATACAGCACCCGAGTTGAGGGTAATGATCTGTATGTTCTGGTTGGTGATTCTTCTGCCGTCGCGTCGCGGCCCTCAGCCTCGGTGCCTGCTTCGGTAGCGGCGGTTCCGCCCAAGAAAACTTACGGTCCTCAACCGAAAACAATCAGTAATATCGACTTTCAGCGTGGGGAGCAGGGTGAGGGTAATGTCGTCATTACCCTTTCCGATGCATCGATCAGTCCTGATATCCAAGAGCAGGGTGGGAAGATTCGTCTGGACTTCGCCAAGACTGACCTGCCCGAGTCGCTGCGTGTACGGCTGGATGTGAAGGATTTCGCCACGCCGGTGCAGTTCGTCAGTGCTACGGGTAGCGCAGACAGAACCAGTATCGTGATTGAACCAGTCGGGTTATACGATTACCTGGCTTACCAGACCGAGAACAGGCTGACGTTGAGTGTCAAACCTCTCACTCAGGATGACGTAGAACGCCGCAAGGCTGAGCGCTTTGCTTATACCGGGGAGAAATTGTCGCTCAACTTTCAGGATATCGACGTGCGTTCGGTGCTGCAGCTGATTGCGGACTTCACCGATCTGAACCTGGTTGCAAGCGATACTGTCGCCGGCAATATCACTCTGCGTTTGCAGAACGTGCCATGGGATCAGGCGTTGGACCTGGTGCTGAAGACCAAGGGGCTGGATAAGCGCCAGGTTGGTAATGTATTGCTCGTTGCTCCGGCAGATGAGATCGCCGCTCGTGAGCGTCAGGAGTTGGAGTCGCAAAAGCAAATTGCTGAGCTGGCTCCGCTGCGTCGTGAACTGATTCAGGTGAATTATGCCAAGGCTGCTGATATGGCGAAGCTGTTTCAGTCGGTCACCAGTGCTGATGGTGCATCATCCGATGCCCGTGGTTCTGTAACGGTTGATGATCGCACTAACAGCATTATTGCTTACCAGACGCAGGATCGCCTGGATGAGTTGCGGCGTATCATTGCCCAGCTCGACATTCCTGTGCGTCAGGTAATGATCGAGGCGCGTATCGTCGAGGCCAACGTGGACTACGACAAGGCCTTGGGTGTGCGTTGGGGAGGGGCAACTCGTCGCGGAAACTGGAGCGTCTACGGCAAGGACGGTGCAACTTCCTTCGATAATGAAAGCGGGCAGGTCTATTTGCCGGGCACCGATACGGTAGGCAACGTTTCGCTGCAGGATGGTGTGGCTCCTGTGCCATTCGTCGACATGGGGGTTTTGGGCAGTACTTCAGGTATAGGCATCGGCTTCCTTACCGACAATGTGACACTGGATCTACAGCTGTCGGCCATGGAGAAGACCGGTAATGGCGAGATTGTCTCCCAGCCCAAGGTTGTTACTTCGGACAAGGAGACAGCGAAAATCTTGAAGGGGCAGGAAGTGCCCTATCAGGAAGCCAGCTCTAGTGGCGCGACCAGTACATCCTTCAAGGAGGCGGCTCTCTCCCTAGAGGTTACTCCTCAGATTACTCCGGATAATCGCATCATCATGGAAGTGAAAGTAACCAAGGATGCGCCAGACTTCGCCCGGGCCCTGCACGGGGTGCCGCCGATCAACAAGAACGAAGTCAATGCCAAGGTACTGGTCAATGATGGCGAGACCATTGTGATCGGTGGGGTGTTCTCCAACACCCAGACCAAGGGTGTAGAGAAAGTCCCATTCCTTGGTGACCTGCCATTCTTGGGCCGAGTGTTCCGTCGTGACATCGTCAGCGACAACAAGGCCGAGTTGCTGGTTTTCATCACTCCGCGCATCATGAACAACCAAGCCATTGCCGTGAACCGATGACCTAAGTGCGGAATGTAATCCTCGTTGGCCCGATGGGAGCTGGAAAAAGCACCATCGGGCGTTTGCTTGCCAAAGAACTGCGCGTGCCTTTCAAAGACTCCGACAAGGAGATCGAGCAGCGTACCGGTGCCGATATTCCCTGGATCTTCGATGTCGAGGGCGAGCAGGGTTTTCGTGAGCGGGAGCAGGCGGTGATCGCCGAGCTCTCGCAGCAGGACGGTCTCGTGCTGGCCACGGGGGGCGGAGCGGTAATGCGTCCCGAGAATCGCCAGGCTTTGCATGCGGGAGGGCGAGTCGTCTACCTGCATACCTCCGTTGAGCAGCAGATCGACCGGACTTCGCGTGATCGTAATCGTCCGTTGTTGCGTACGGCCAATCCGGCTCAGGTGCTCAGGGATCTGATGGCCATGCGCGATCCTCTGTATCGGGAAGTTGCCGATATCATCATCGAGACGGACGAGCGTCCGCCGCGTATGGTGGTTCAGGAAATTCTCTCGCGTCTGGAAGCCTTGTCGCCCCGTTAAAGCGTGGGGCGAACTGCGCTATCCTAGTGGCCTTTTTATTCTGGGGGCCTCATGCAGACTCTTCACGTTGAACTTGGCGAGCGCAGTTATCCCATCTATATCGGCGCGGGTCTCCTGGCAGATCCTGAGTTGCTCACGCGCCATATCGGCGGACGGCAGGTGGCGGTGGTCACCAATGAGACCGTAGCGCCTTTGTATCTCGAAACGCTTATGCGATCTCTTGAGGGTTTCAAAGTCGCCTCGATCGTGCTGCCGGATGGCGAGGTGTTCAAGAACTGGGAAACGCTACAGCTGATTTTCGATGGCCTGCTGACGGCCAGGCATGATCGGCGCACGACAATTATCGCTCTGGGTGGCGGCGTCATCGGCGACATGGCGGGCTTTGCTGCTGCCTGTTACCAGCGAGGTGTGGATTTCATCCAGGTGCCGACGACGTTGTTGTCTCAGGTGGATTCCTCGGTGGGAGGCAAGACGGGGATCAATCATCCGCTGGGCAAGAACATGGTCGGCGCGTTCTATCAGCCTAAGGCGGTGTTGATTGATACGGCCAGCCTGCGCACCCTGCCGGAGCGCGAGCTTTCCGCTGGGTTGGCCGAGGTCATCAAGTATGGCCTGATCTGCGATGAGCCCTTCCTGGTATGGCTGGAGCAGAATATACCGGCCTTGCGTGCGCTTGATCAGCAGGCGCTTACCTACGCTATCGAGCAATCCTGTGCGGCCAAGGCGCGTGTCGTCGCTGCGGACGAGCGTGAGTCGGGAGTGCGCGCCACTCTCAATCTCGGTCACACCTTTGGGCATGCTATCGAGACCGAGCAGGGCTACGGCGTGTGGTTGCATGGCGAAGCGGTCGCCGCAGGCACGGTGATGGCGCTGGAAATGTCCTATCGCCTGGGCTGGCTGTCGGCGGCGGATCGAGACCGAGGCATACGCCTGTTGCAGGCTGCCGGGCTGCCGGTGGTGCCGCCGCAGGATATGACGCCTGCGCAGTTCCTCGAGCATATGGCAGTGGACAAGAAGGTGCTCGATGGTCAGCTGCGTCTCGTGTTGCTCAGGCGATTGGGTGAGGCTGTAGTGACCGCCGACTACCCGCGTGAAATTCTAGACGCCACGCTGCGTAGCGATTACGCAGCGCTGGCTCAGTCGTCCAACTCTTGAAGAGTGATCCATGACCAGTTTGCATGCTGACGAAGCTTTCCTGGCGCATTACCAGTTCAGTCACGACCCCTTTGCGCCACGAGTACCTGGTTTCAAGTTCTTCCCGGCGCAGCGCAAGCCGGTGCTTGGGCAATTGCATCATCTTGCGCGTTACAGTCAGCTGTTGCTGGCTGTGGTCGGCCCTGAGGGAAGTGGCAAGACCTTGCTGCGTCAGGCGCTGGTTGCCAGTACCAACAAGCAGGCCGTGCAGAGCATTGTCGTTGCACAGGGGGCGACCACGGCTGACGCGCTGCTGCGTCAAGTGGCTCAGGGGTTGGCAATCGCTCAGGCCGACGTGCGCTCGGTATTGGCGCAGGTTGCACAACTGGCGCTGACCGGGCAGGAGGTTTATCTACTCGTCGATGATGCCGATCAGTTGGATGACGCTGCCTTGAAATGCGTTCTGGAGCTTGCTGCTGGCAATGCCGACGGGCGTCCGCACATTTTCCTGTTTGCCGAGCGGGGACTCCTGGCGCGTCTGGAGGCGCTGGCGGATGGCGAGGAGTGTTACCACGCCATCGAGCTGCAGCCCTATACCGAAGATGAAACGCGTGACTACCTGGCGCAGCGGCTCGAGGGCGCTGGTCAGGGTATTGATCTGTTATCTGATGAGCAGGTCGAAGACATCCATGTGCGCGCTCAGGGGTGGCCTGGAGCGATCAATCAGGAAGCGCGTGAGCTGCTGGTCGAGCAAATGCTTGCGCAGCGTGCTGCCGGTCGCGGCGTTGGTGGCGGTTTTAACTTACCGAAAAAGCACCTGCTGGCGTTGGCTGTCGTCTTGGTTGGCGTCGCCGCTGCCTGGATGATGCAGGGGCGTGAGTCATCCTCGCCTGCGCCGGTGGCCAGCAGTTCGTCGTTGCCTTTGCAATCATCCGCGCCCGCCGCCGAGGTTCAGGAGTCTGCGCAGGCTTCTGCAGAGAAGGGGCGTGCGCCAGCTATCGAATTTGCCGGCACCAGTCAACCACTGCCTCTGCCGCTGGTGGGGGAGTCGCAAGCCGTGATTCGCCAGCCTCTGGCTGAGGCTGCCGGGGAGGCGTTGGATAACTTTGAGCCGCCGGCTACGCCTGAGCCCTCGACAGTCACGCCGCCGCCTGCGCCAATGACTGCTGCACCTGCACCTGCACCTGCACCTGCACCAGTGAAGCAGCCTGAGCCTGTTGCGGCAAAGCCCGCACCAGCGGCCGCTAAACCAGCGCCTGCGCCTAAGCCTGCGCCCGCTCCGGCTGTAGCCTCAGGTGCTGCGGCGACCAACTGGTATGCGCAGCAGCCGGCGTCCCGCTATGCCTTGCAGGTACTCGGATCGCGTTCGGAGGCCAATATTCAGGCGCTGGTGCGTGAGGGGGGTAGCGAGTACCGCTACTTCAAGAAAATCCATCAAGGGCAGCCGCTGTACGTGCTGACCTATGGTAGCTTCTCCAGTCGCGACGCCGCTCAGGCGGCGGTGAAAACCCTGCCCGCCAAGCTGCAGGCGGGTAAGCCCTGGCCTCGTACGCTGGGTAGCATTCAGCAGGAAATGAGCCGCTAAGCGCTCTGTCTCAAGATGATCGCTTGGTCGTTAGCACGACCTTGCGGTCTTATCCTTCGTTTTTGCGACATAAATATTCACCCCTTCGTCACGAAAATTTGTGACGCCATGGGTGGATATGTACAATGACCTCCCTTTTGCCCATGCAAAGCACGCCCGTGCCTGTTATTCGGGTTTAAGCAATTGAATTAGAAAGTAATTTGCCTGAAGTCTAGGCAGCCTGGTGAGAGTCCCCCCTATGAAAGCAGGTTTGTACCGTCCTGATGAGTTCAAGGATAACTGCGGCTTCGGCTTGATCGCCCATATGCAAGGTGAACCTAGTCATCACCTGCTCAAGACCGCTATTGAGGCCCTCACCTGCATGACTCACCGCGGCGGTATCAACGCCGACGGCAAGACCGGTGATGGCTGTGGCCTGCTGATCCAGAAGCCCGATCAATTCCTGCGCGCTGTTGCCCGGGAACAATTCGGCGTCGAACTGCCTGGGCAATATGCCGTGGGCATGGTGTTCTTCAATCAGGATTCGGCCAAGGCCGAAGCCGCGCGCGAGAACATGAACCGCGAAATCCTCGCGGCTGGTCTGCAACTGGTGGGTTGGCGCAAGGTGCCGATTGACACCAGTGTGCTGGGCCAACTGGCGCTGGAGCGCCTGCCGCAGATCGAGCAGGTGTTCATCGGCGGCGATGGCCTGAGCGATCAGGAATTCGCCATTAAGTTGTTCAGCGCCCGCCGTCGCTCGTCGGTGGCCAATGCCGACGACAGCGATCACTACATCTGCAGCTTCTCGCACAAGACCATCATCTACAAAGGCCTGATGATGCCGGCAGACCTGCAGCAGTTCTACCCGGACCTGGGTGACGAGCGCCTGCAGACCGCCATCGCGGTCTTCCACCAGCGCTTCTCCACCAACACCCTGCCGAAGTGGCCGCTGGCGCAGCCGTTTCGCTTCCTCGCGCACAACGGCGAGATCAACACCATCACCGGCAACCGCAACTGGGCGCAGGCTCGCCGCACCAAGTTCGCCAACGAGTTGATCCCCGATCTCGACGAGCTGGGCCCGCTGGTGAACCGCGTCGGCTCCGACTCCTCGAGCATGGACAACATGCTCGAACTGATGGTCACCGGTGGTATCGATCTGTTCCGTGGCCTGCGCATGATCATTCCGCCGGCCTGGCAGAACGTCGAGACCATGGACGCCGACCTGCGCGCGTTCTACGAATACAACTCCATGCACATGGAGCCCTGGGATGGCCCGGCCGGTGTGGTGCTGACCGATGGCCGCCATGCCGTGTGCCTGCTCGACCGTAACGGTCTGCGTCCGGCGCGGTGGGTCACCACCAAGAACGGCTACATCACCCTGGCCTCGGAAATCGGCGTGTGGGATTACCAGCCAGAGGACGTCATCGCCAAGGGCCGTGTCGGCCCGGGGCAGATCCTCGCCGTCGACACCGAGACCGGCCAGGTGCTGGATACCGAGTCCATCGACAGCCGCCTGAAGTCGCGTCATCCCTACAAGCTCTGGCTGCGCAAGCATGCTCAGCGCATCAAGGCGACGCTGGAAGACCGCGACCACGGTTCGGCCTTCTACGACCCGGATCAACTCAAGCAATACATGAAGATGTTCCAGGTCACCTTCGAAGAGCGTGACCAGGTACTGCGTCCGCTCGGCGAGCAGGGCCAGGAAGCCGTCGGCTCCATGGGTGACGACACGCCGATGGCGGTGCTCAGCCAGCGCGTGCGCTCGCCCTACGATTACTTCCGCCAGCAGTTCGCGCAGGTCACCAACCCGCCGATCGACCCGCTGCGCGAAGCGATCGTCATGTCCCTGGAAATCTGCCTGGGCGCCGAGCGCAACATCTTCAGCGAGTCGCCGGAGCACGCCACCCGCGTGATCCTCAGCAGCCCGGTGATTTCGCCGGCCAAGTGGCGCGCGCTGATGAACCTCGATCGCCCGGGCTTCGACCGTCATGTCATCGACATGAACTACGACGAGTCGCTGGGTTTGGAAGCTGCCGTGCGCAACATGGCCGACCAGGCCGAGGAGGCCGTGCGTGCTGGCAAGGTGCTGCTGGTACTGACCGACCGTCACATCGCCCCTGGCAAGCTGCCGGCGCATGCCGCGCTGGTTACCGGCGCTGTGCATCACCGCCTGACCGAGAAAGGCCTGCGTTGCGACTGCAACATCCTGGTGGAAACCGCCACCGCGCGTGACCCGCACCACTACGCCGTGCTGCTGGGCTTCGGTGCCTCGGCGGTGTATCCGTTCCTGGCCTACGAAGTGCTGGGCGACCTGATCCGCACCGGGGAAGTGCTGGGCGATCTGTACGAAGTCTTCAAGTATTACCGCAAGGGCATCTCCAAAGGCCTGCTGAAGATCCTGTCGAAGATGGGCATCTCCACGGTCGCGTCCTATCGCGGTGCGCAACTGTTCGAGGCGGTCGGCCTGGCCGATGAAGTCACCGAACTGTGCTTCCGTGGCGTGGCCAGCCGTATCCAGGGCGCGCGTTTCGTCGATATCGAGAACGAGCAGAAGCTGCTGTCTCAGGAGGCCTGGAACAACCGCAAGCCGATCCAGCAGGGTGGTCTGCTCAAGTTCGTTTACGGCGGCGAATACCATGCCTACAACCCGGATGTGGTGCGCACGCTGCAGGAAGCCGTGCAGCAGGGCAACTACGAGAAGTACAAGGCATACTCGACGCTGGTCGACACCCGCCCGGTGTCGATGATCCGCGACCTGCTCAAGGTCAAGGAATCCGCCACGCCGATCAGCCTCGACGAAGTCGAGCCGCTGCAGTCGATCTTCAAGCGCTTCGATGCTGCCGGTATCTCCCTCGGCGCGCTGTCGCCGGAGGCGCACGAGGCGCTGGCCGAGGCGATGAACCGCCTGGGTGGTCGCTCCAACTCCGGCGAGGGCGGTGAAGACCCGGCTCGCTACGGCACCATCAAGAGCTCGAAGATCAAGCAGGTGGCCACCGGCCGCTTTGGCGTGACCCCGGAATACCTGGTCAACGCCGAAGTGCTGCAGATCAAGGTGGCCCAGGGCGCCAAGCCTGGCGAGGGCGGCCAGCTGCCGGGCGGCAAGGTCAACGGCCTGATCGCGCGTCTGCGTTATGCGGTGCCGGGCGTGACCCTGATCTCGCCGCCGCCGCACCACGACATCTACTCGATCGAAGACCTGGCGCAGCTGATCTATGACCTCAAACAGGTCAACCCGAAGGCGCTGGTGTCGGTCAAGCTGGTGGCGGAAGCCGGTGTCGGCACCATCGCTGCCGGTGTGGCCAAGGCCTACGCCGACCTGATCACCATTTCCGGTTACGACGGTGGTACCGGCGCATCGCCGCTGACCTCCATCCGCTATGCCGGTGCGCCGTGGGAACTGGGCCTGGCCGAAACCCACCAGACCCTGCGCGGCAACGACCTGCGCGGCAAGGTGCGGGTACAGACCGACGGTGGTCTGAAAACCGGCCTGGACGTGATCAAGGCTGCCATCCTCGGCGCCGAGAGCTTCGGCTTCGGTACCGCGCCGATGGTCGCCTTGGGCTGTAAGTACCTGCGCATCTGCCACCTGAACAACTGCGCCACCGGCGTGGCCACGCAGAACGACAAGCTGCGCAAGGATCACTTCATCGGCACCGTCGAGATGGTGATGAACTTCTTCACCTACGTCGCCGAGGAAACCCGCGAGTGGCTGGCCAAGCTGGGCGTGCGTAGCCTGGAAGAGCTGATCGGGCGTACCGACCTGCTCGAAGTGCTGCCGGGCGAAACCGCCAAGCAGGGCAACCTGGATCTGTCGCCGCTGCTGGCCAGCGCGCATATCCCGGCTGACAAGCCGCAGTTCTGCCAGGTGCCGAAGAACCCGCCGTTCGACGAAGGCCTGCTGGCCGAGAAGATGGTGGAAATGGCCAAGGACGCCATTGCCGGCAAGACCGGCGGTGAGTTCGAGCTGAACATCGGCAACTGCGACCGCTCCATCGGTGCGCGCATTTCCGGCGAGATCGCGCGCGTGCATGGCAACCAGGGCATGAACGGCGCGCCGATCACCTTCCGCTTCAAGGGCACTGCCGGTCAGAGCTTCGGTGTGTGGAACGCCGGTGGCCTGCACCTGCGCCTGGAAGGCGACGCCAACGACTACGTCGGCAAGGGCATGACTGCGGGCAAGATCGTCATCACCCCGCCCGCTGGTAGCCCGTTCGCCACCGAGGACAGCGCCATCATCGGCAACACCTGCCTGTATGGCGCCACGGGCGGCAAGCTGTTCGCCACCGGTACCGCGGGTGAGCGTTTCGCCGTGCGCAACTCCGGCGCCCATGCGGTGGTGGAAGGCACGGGCGATCACTGCTGCGAGTACATGACCGGCGGTTTCGTCTGCGTACTGGGCAAGACCGGTTACAACTTCGGCTCGGGCATGACCGGCGGCTTCGCCTACGTGCTCGACCTGGACAACGGCTTTTACGACCGCGTCAACCACGAGCTTGTGGAAATCCAACGCATCAACAATGAAGCGATGGAGGCCTACCGCAGCCACCTGGAAAGCGTGCTGGCCGAGTACGTCGAAGAAACCGGTAGCGAGTGGGGGCAGAACCTGCTGGAAAACCTGGACGATTACCTGCGCAAGTTCTGGCTGGTGAAACCGAAAGCGGCCAGTCTGAAGTCGCTGCTGTCCAGCACCCGTGCCAACCCGCAATAAGAATGCGCCTGAAGTGGTTTGATGAGGTAATGCAATGACTGAACGTCTGAATAACGACTTCCAGTTCATCGAAGTCGGGCGCAAAGACCCGAAGAAGAAACTGCTGCGTCAGCGCAAGAAGGAATTCGTCGAGATTTACGACAACTTCAAGCCGGCGCAAGCTGCAGACCAGGCGCATCGCTGCCTGGGCTGCGGCAACCCGTATTGCGAGTGGAAGTGCCCGGTGCACAACTTCATTCCGAACTGGCTCAAGCTGGTGTCGGAAGGCAACATCCTGGCCGCCGCCGAACTCTCGCACCAAACCAACACCCTGCCGGAAGTCTGCGGCCGCGTGTGCCCGCAGGATCGCCTCTGCGAAGGTGCCTGCACCCTCAATGACGGCTTCGGCGCGGTGACCATCGGTTCGGTGGAGAAGTACATCACCGACACCGCCTTCGCCATGGGCTGGCGCCCGGACATGTCCAAGGTCAAGCCGACTGGCAAGCGTGTCGCAGTGATCGGCGCCGGCCCGGCCGGCCTGGGCTGCGCCGACGTGCTGGTGCGCAATGGCGTGACTCCGGTGGTGTTCGACAAGAACCCGGAAATCGGTGGCCTGCTGACCTTCGGCATCCCCGAGTTCAAGCTGGAAAAGACCGTGCTCAGCCGCCGCCGTGAAGTCTTCACCGGCATGGGCATCGAGTTCCGTCTGAACACCGAGATCGGCAAGGACGTGACCATGCAGCAACTGCTGGATGAGTACGATGCCGTGTTCATGGGCATGGGCACCTACACCTACATGAAGGGTGGCTTCCCCGGTGAAGACCTGCCGGGCGTCTATGACGCGCTGGACTTCCTCATCGCCAACGTCAACCGCAACCTCGGTTTCGAGAAGGCGCCGGAAGACTTCATCGACATGAAGGGCAAGCGCGTCGTGGTGCTGGGCGGTGGTGACACCGCGATGGACTGCAACCGCACCTCGATCCGTCAGGGCGCCAAGGCCGTGACCTGCGCCTACCGTCGTGACGAAGAGAACATGCCGGGCTCGCGCAAGGAGGTGAAGAACGCCAAGGAAGAGGGCGTGAAGTTCCTCTTCAACCGCCAGCCCATCGCCATCGTTGGCGACGGCAAGGTGGAAGGCATCAAGGTGGTCGAGACCCGTCTCGGTGAGCCTGACGCCCGTGGCCGTCGCAGCCCCGAGCCGATCCCGGGCTCCGAGGAGATTATCCCGGCCGAAGCCGTGCTGATCGCCTTCGGCTTCCGTCCGAGCCCGGCGCCCTGGTTCGAGCAGTTCGAGATCCAGACTGACAGCCAGGGCCGCGTCGTGGCGCCCGGGCAGTCGCAGTTC
Source organism: Ectopseudomonas oleovorans (assembly GCF_029845265.1). Lineage (NCBI taxonomy): Bacteria > Pseudomonadati > Pseudomonadota > Gammaproteobacteria > Pseudomonadales > Pseudomonadaceae > Ectopseudomonas > Ectopseudomonas oleovorans. The sequence goes on along the minus strand of NZ_JAOCLK010000031.1, from coordinate 47,234 downwards.
AAGCACCAGACCAGCAACCCGAAGATTTTCGCCGGTGGCGACATGGTGCGCGGTTCCGATCTGGTGGTGACGGCGATCTTCGAAGGCCGCAACGCTGCCGAAGGTATCCTGGATTATCTGAACGTCTGATTCCGCGCGGTAGCGAACGAGGCCGGCTTGATGTCGGCCTCGTCGTATCTGCTCCTTTACTGACCTGAGGCAATGGGCCGCAGGGTTATCGGCAGTAGGCTGTCTCCAGTACTTTTATCGAGGAGATTGCCATGCTTACCACCGCCATTTTCCCATCCCGCTATGTGCAGGGGCGCAATGCGCTCGAACAGTTGGGCGGCGAGCTAGCGCGTTTCGGCAGCACGGCGCTGGCCTTGCTCGATCCCTTCGCCGACGACCATCTGGGCGCTATTGTGGCCAGTGCCTGCGCAGGGCAGATCGACTGCCAGCGCGTGCGCTTTGCCGGAGAATGCTGCGATGAAGAGATCGCCCGGCTGCTGACCATGGCGTGCGAAAGCAAGCCACAGGTTGTGCTGGGAATGGGTGGCGGCAAGGCCTTGGATACTGCCAAAGCGCTGGCTTACGAGCTGGGCGTACCGGTGGCGATTGTGCCTACTCTGGCTTCCAGCGATGCGCCGTGCAGTGCGCTGTCGGTGATCTATACCGCGTCCGGTGAGTTCAAACGCTACCTGGTGCTGCCGCGCAACCCGGATCTGGTGCTGGTCGACAGTCAGGTGATCGCCCAGGCGCCGGCGCGCTTTCTCGTTTCCGGGATGGGCGATGCCCTGGCCACCTGGTTCGAGGCCGAGGACTGCCGCATTCGCGGCGCCGCCAACATGACCGGGCGACCTGGCCCGCGTACCGCCCATGTGCTGGCGCGGTTCTGCTACGACACCCTGCTGCAGTACGGGCCGCTGGCGCTGCAGGCTTGCCGCCAACAGGTGGTGACGCCGGCGCTGGAGCATGTCATCGAGGCCAACACGCTGCTCTCCGGGCTGGGCTTCGAAAGCGGCGGCCTGGCTGCGGCGCATGCCATTCACAACGGCTTCACCGCGCTGCCTGAAACCCATCACTACTGGCATGGCGAGAAGGTCGCCTTCGGTGTGCTGAGCATGCTGATGCTGCGCGACAGCGAGCCGGCGTTGATCGACGAGGTATACGACTTCTGCATCGCCATCGGTCTGCCGGTGACCCTGGCCGATATCGGCCTGCAGGATGTCAGCGACGAAGCGTTGCTGCGCGCCGCGGAGCTGGCCTGTGCGCCGGGCGAGAGTATCCACAACGAGCCGTTCCCGGTGGACGCCCGCAGTGTACTGGCGGCCATGCGCACGGCCGACGCCGAAGGGCGCCGGCGTAAGGTCGCCTAGCCACATCTGTATCCCCTGAACCTGCGGCACGGCGTCCTACGCCGTGCCTTTTGTTGTCTGCTCTGCGACAATGCGCACAATTTTTGTTCACTGTTTTCTGCTCGGAACCGCCATGACCGCTCTGAAGAACGACCGCTTCCTCCGCGCCCTGCTCAAGCAACCTGTGGACGTCACACCTGTCTGGATGATGCGCCAGGCTGGCCGTTATCTGCCGGAGTACCGCGCGACCCGGGCCAAGGCCGGCGACTTCGTGAGCCTGATGAAGAATCCCACGCTTGCCTGCGAGGTCACCATCCAGCCGCTGGATCGCTACCCGCAGCTGGACGCGGCGATCCTGTTCTCCGACATCCTCACTATCCCCGATGCCATGGGCCAGGGCCTGTACTTCGAGACCGGCGAAGGCCCGCGCTTCAAGAAAGTGGTCAGCAGCCTGGCCGATATCGAGGCGCTGTCGGTGCCCGATCCGGAGCGGGATCTGGGCTATGTGATGGACGCCGTGCGTACCATTCGCCGTGAACTCAATGGCCGCGTACCGCTGATCGGCTTCTCCGGCAGCCCATGGACGCTGGCCACCTACATGGTCGAAGGCGGCTCGTCGAAGGACTTCCGCAAGACCAAGGCCATGCTCTACGACAACCCGCAAGCCTTGCACGCGCTGCTCGACAAGCTGGCGCAGTCGGTTACCGCTTATCTGAACGGGCAGATCCTGGCCGGTGCGCAGGCGGTACAGATCTTCGATTCCTGGGGTGGCGCGCTGTCGGCAGCGGCCTATCAGGAGTTCTCCCTGGCTTACATGAAGAAGATCGTCGATGGCCTGATTCGCGAGCACGACGGGCGTCGTGTGCCGGTGATCCTGTTCACCAAGGGCGGTGGCCTGTGGCTCGAATCCCTGGCTGACACCGGCGCTGAAGCGCTGGGCCTGGACTGGACCTGCGACATCGGCAGCGCGCGCGCCCGTGTTGGTGCCAAGGTCGCCTTGCAGGGCAACATGGATCCGGCGGTGCTGTACGCCAAGCCGGCGGCGATTCGCGCCGAAGTGGCGCGCATCCTGGCCGCCTATGGTGCCGGTAGCGGCCACGTGTTCAACCTTGGCCATGGCATCACTCCGGAGGTCGACCCGGCTCACGCGGGCGCTTTCTTCGAAGCCGTGCACGAGTTGTCCGCGCAGTATCACCAATAAGCAGAACAGCGGCCGTGCAAGCGGCCTCTTTGCTATCGGCCGGGCAAGCTCCTCGCGCTTGTCACAGCCTTTGCATAGAATCCGAGGTCACTCAGGCTCAGGGAGGTGTGCGATGCGACGTGTGGTGTTCAACCAGAAGGGTGGCGTGGGCAAGTCCAGCATCGCCTGCAATCTTGCGGCAGTGAGTGCGGCGCAGGGCTACCGTACGCTGCTGATCGACCTGGATGCCCAGGCCAACTCGACCCACTACCTCACCGGGCTGACCGGCGAGGAAATTCCCATGGGCATCGCCGATTTCTTCAAGCAAACCCTGTCGTCCGGGCCGTTCGCCAAAAAGGGCAAGGTCGATATTTACGAAACTCCCTTCGACAACCTGCATGTGGTCACGGCCACGGCCGAACTGGCCGAACTGCAGCCCAAGCTTGAGCAGAAGCACAAGATCAACAAGCTGCGCAAACTGCTCGACGAGCTGGCCGAAGACTACGACCACATCTATCTGGATACGCCGCCAGCGCTGAATTTCTATACGGTTTCCGCCTTGATCGCGGCCGACCGTGTGTTGATACCCTTCGACTGCGACAGCTTCTCGCGCAACGCCCTGTATGGCTTGCTGGCCGAGATCGACGAGTTGAAGGAAGACCATAACGATGGTCTGGAGGTGGAGGGCATCGTGGTCAACCAGTTCCAGCCGCGCGCGACCTTGCCGCAGCAGTTGCTGGATGAACTAATCGCCGAGGGCTTGCCGGTGTTGCCGGTCAACCTGATGAGCTCGGTGAAGATGCGCGAATCGCACCAGGTGTGCACGCCGCTGATCCATCTGGATGCACGGCACAAGCTGACGCAGCAGTTCGTCGAGCTGCACGATCTGCTCAATCAGGCTTGAAGGTTTGTCAGCGATAAATCAAGGCGCCCGTGGGCTAATGCCAGTCAGTTAAGCCGTTGCACTCGATTTTTGTAGGAGCCGGCTTGCCGGCGATCCGCCATAAAAAGCATCGCCAGCAAGCTGGCTCCTACGAAAAACGCCCCCTCTACTGCAAGTAGGAGGGGGTGGTGACGAACTTATCTGATCAGCATTAGCCCGCGGGCGCCTTGTTCGTTAGCGCACCACGAACACGTCGCAGGGCGCCTTGTGCAGGAAGTGCTGTGCCAGGCTGCCCAGCAATGCCTGGGAGAAGGCGCTGCGGCCATGGCTGCCGAGTACCAGTAGTTCTGCTCGACGCGTCTTGATCTGCTCTTGCAGGCTACGCAGGATGCCACCCTGCAGCACCTCGTGGCTCAGCTTGGGACCTCCGGCCGGGAGCTTCTGCGCTTCGTCATGCAGTAGCTGATCGATCAGACCTTGCTGGGTCTGCAGCTGCAGTTCGACCTGTTGCGGCGTGCCCTTGTCCGGTTCGAATACATGCAGGGCATGCAGTTCGGCATCGCCAGGCAGCAGATGATAGGCCTGGCCCAGAGCGCTGCAGGCGCATAGGGAAAAGTCGATGGCGGCCAATGCCCGTTGATACGGCTGGAAGTCGTTGCGGGCGACCAGCAGCAGTGGCACGGTGCAGCGACGAGCGATACGGTCGAGGCTGGTGCCGGAGAAAAAGTCATGGCGCTGATGGTGGCCGCCCAGTACCAGCAGGTCGCAGCCGCTGTCCTGAACCTGTTGCAGCACCACTTCCGAAGGTTTGCCGCTGAGCATGCGCAGCTCGGTGCCGGGCGGGGTGTATTGGGTCAGGCTGCGATCCAGCGCCTGGCGCGCTTTCTCATGCTGGTCGCTGCTCTGGCCCGGGTCGAGCACATGGAGCATGGTCAGGCGGGCGTTATGCTGCTGGGCCAGCTGGGTGGCGCGGCATAGCGCCATGTCAGCGGTGTCGCGCAGGTCATGGGCGATGAGGATGTGCTTGAACATGGTGACGGCTCTCCTGCCGATACCCCTCGGCAATTTTATTGTGCCTGTTCAGATAGCCGCTCTTTTGACCTATGGCAAGGTCGGGGACTGTTACCGATTGCAAATGCAGGCAGCGGTGTCATTCAGCGTAAACGCAATTGGTAGTGGCCGCGACTTTCTGCGACCACTTCGCCGCTGCTGTCGGTCAGTTGCAGCTCCAGCAGATACTCGGCCTTGCCCTGCTGGCTGGCCTGTTCTTCCAGGTCGGCGATTGCTTCGGGCGAAAGGCGCGCCTCGACCTGAATGTCGGCGGTGGCCGGGCGGCGAAAGCGCAGGTTCATTTCCTTGATGACGGGGTAGAAGCGCTGGGCATCGAAGCTGGTCAGAAACAGGGCGCCACCCGGAATCTCCGCCAGGGTGAAGAGGGCGCCGGCGTACATGCTGCCGATATGGTTCTGGTTGCCTTGCAGGGGCATGCGCAGGCGCACGAAGCCAGGCTCCAGAACCTCGGCCTTGAGGCCGCTGCGTTTGACGAAGGCGATCTGTTCTTCGGTGAGTTGGCGGGCGATTTCAACAGGCAGCGGCATGGCGAAACTCCTTGAGCGGACGTTTTGCCAGACTAAGGGGCGGATAGCGCGCTGCAATTGACCGTAGCGCCCGTGGCGACTGACCGAAGTGCTCAAGCGCCCCAGGCACGATTGCATCCGAGCTATAGGTGCATCCTAAATGCCCTGTTGGCGCAGCCAGGCCTGCAGTTGCGGTAGCGGCATGGCACCACTCTGGCGGGCGACTTCGATGCCTCCCTTGAACAGGATCAGGCTTGGAATGGAGCGGATGCCCAGTTGCCCGGCCAGATTCGGGTTGGCTTCGCTATCGAGCTTGCCCAGGCGGCAGCGTCCCTGCAGTTGCACGGCGGCCTGCTGGAAGGTCGGGGCGAAGGACTGGCAGGGGCCGCACCAACTGGCCCAGACATCTACCAGTAACGGCAGGTCGCCCTTGAGTTGGCTGGCGAAATTAGCCTGCGTGAGGGTGATGGGTACACCTGGCAACACTTCGCTCTTGCAGCGGCCACAGCGTGGGGCATCGCCCAGGCGTTCGGAGGGAATGCGGTTGAGGCCGTTGCAGTGCGGGCAGGGAATCAGCAGGGGATCGGACATGGCGGCAGGCTCCGTGGGACATGCTCACTAGATGGAGCCGCCGCCGGCCGATATCAAGTCAGAGCGGGGTCAGCGGGAAGAACCAGGGGATGACCAGGGTGGCTACGCCCCACAGCAGCAGATTCAGGGGAATGCCAATTCTCATGAAATCGGTGAAGCGATAACCGCCGGCGTTGTAGACGAAGGTGTTGGTCTGGTAGCCGATGGGCGTGGCGAAGCTGGCACTGGCGGCGAACATCACCGCGACCACGAAGGCACGTGGGTCTACGCCCAGGTGTTGGGCCATACCAATGGCGATGGGGGTCACCAGTACGGCCACTGCGTTGTTCGACAGCACCTCGGTGAGGATCGAGGTGAACAGGTAGATGAAGCTCAGCATCAGCAGCGGTCCGGCCCAGGGCAGCCAGCCCATGACGTTCTCCACCATCAGCTTGACCAGGCCGACCTTGTCCATAGCGATGCTGATCGCCAGCATGCCGAAGATCAGGCTGAGAATCTTCCAGTCCACCGCCTTGTAGGCGTCCTCCACGTCCAGGCAGCGGGTGGCCAGGACGGTTACCGCGCCGATGATCGCCAGGCCCTCGATGGGCATCACGCCGAAGGCGGCCAGCAGCATCACCGCCAGGGTGGCACCGATGGCGATGGGCGCCTTGTCGCGGCGGAAGGCGCGTTCCTGCACGGCGTTGAGGCTGATCAGCTCGCCGTTGTCGGCGAAGCGTTTGATCTGCGCTGGCGTGCCTTCGACCAGCATCACGTCGCCGAATTGCAGTTCGAAGTCGTCGAGGTTGCCCTGCACGTTCTCGTCCTGGCGATGTACCGCGAGCACGGCGATGCCGTAGCGCGCGGTGAGGTCCAGGTCGCGCATCGGGCGATGGCTGTAGCGCGAGTTACGCCCGACTATGGCCTCGGCGAGGATCACGTCATGGCTGCTGATGGTCTCGAAGGCGTCGCCGCGGTTGAAGCTCAGGTGGCCGCTTTCGCGCAGTTCCACCACATCCTTGACCTGGCCATGCAGTACCAGACGGTCGCCGCTGGCGAGCAGGGTGTCGGCGTCCGGCTCGGTCAGCTCCTGCTCCTCACGAAACAGCTTGAGCACCTGCAGGCCGCTGCCGCCATTGAGATTGGCCTCGTGCAGGGTCTTGCCGATCATCGGCGAATCGTGCGGCACCAGCAGCTCGGTCATGAAGGTGCGCGACAGGTCCGGGCGCAGCTGACGCGACAGGGTTTCCCGCTCGGGCAGCAGGCGGTGGCCGATGGTCAGTAGATAGAGCATGCCGAAAGCGGCCATGACCAGACCCACGCCGGTGATTTCGAAGATGCCGAAGGGCGTCATGCCGGCCTTGCGTGCCACCCCGTCGACCAGAATGTTGGTCGAGGTGCCAATCATGGTCAGGGTGCCGCCAAGGATGGTGGCGTAGGATAGCGGGATCAGCAGCTTGGACGGCAAAGTACCGGCGCGGCGGGCCAGGGCAATAGCTACCGGGGTCAGAATGGCGACTACCGGCGTGTTGTTCAGGCAGGCCGATACCACCAGCGCGGTGACAGTGAGCCCTGTCAGTACACGGATCGGGCTGGTGCCGACCAGGTTGCCCAGCCAGTTGCCGAGGGCGTCGATGCAGCCGGTGCGCTCCAGGGCGGCGGAGAGTACGAACATGCAGGCGATGGTCACCGGCGCGGAGTTCGACAGCACGCTGAGCACTTCGCCCGGCGTCAGCAGTTGGCTGACCAGCAAGGCGGCCACGGCGATGGCCGCGACGATGTCCGGGCTCCACTTTTCGCGGACGAAGGCATAGAGCACCCAGATCAGCAGGGCGCCGACGAACAGCAGGGGCAGGGAGTCCCAGGGCATGAGCATCCTTAGCGTCGAATCTCGTGTGAGGTATCGGGCGCGCACCGGGGCGGCCTGGCAGGGCGCCAAGATAGTGGGCTTGTATTAGATAGTCTAAGAATGTTTGGAAAGGTTTATATGCCTTTTCGATTTAATGAATAAGGCATCCGGCTCTGCTGGCTGGCGCGTTATCACTCACCTGCGCCGGCCAGTTGGGTCGTGTGAGTGCAACCGCCGTCAGCGGTGGTGGATTTATCCTGCGCGGTCAGCGGGCGCTTGGTGCGCGTGGTGCACCCAAGGTTCAGGCGTCCACCCTCGTCTACGACGAGCAACTGATCTCCAGATGCTTGCCCCACTGTGGCGGGCGTTCGGCATAGCGCTGCATGTCCGGCTGCTCGTCGAAGGGGCGGGACAATACCGTGTGCAGCTCGCGCACCGGGGCATAGTCGCCCTGTTCGGCAGCCTCGATGGCCTGCTGAGCCAGGTAGTTGCGCAGGATGTATTTGGGGTTGACCGCGTGCATGCGCGCTTGGCGTTCGCTCTGTTGCCCACCCTCCAGCTCGCAGCGGGCCAGGTAATCGCGTCCCCAGGCGTCGAAGCCGGCGAGGTCGACGAAATCATCGCGTACGACCTTGAGCGCCTCGGCAGGGGCCTGTTCGCCGAGGCGACGGAAGAACAAGCTGTAGTCGGTGGATCTGCCCGCCTGCATCAGTTGCAGCAGGCGCTGGATCAGCGCGTCGTCATCCTCCTGGGCGCTGGTGAAACCCAGGCGTTTGCGCATCAGGTCGAGGTAGTGCGCCTGGTACAGCGGCAGAAACAGCTCCAGCGTTTCACGCAGCGCATCCACCGAGGCGAAGGGCGTCAGCGCCTGAGCCAGGGCGGCGAGGTTCCAGTGGGCGATGGGCACCTGGTTGCTGAAGCTGTAGCGCCCTGTGTCGTCGGAGTGGTTGCAGATGTGCTTGGCATCGAAATCGTCGAGAAAGGCGTAGGGGCCGTAGTCGAAGGTGATGCCGAGGATCGACATGTTGTCGGTGTTCATTACTCCGTGGCAGAAACCATAGGCCTGCCAGTGGGCGATCATCGCAGCGGTGCGTTCGATCACCTCGCGCAGCAGGGCCAGCCAGGGCTGCTCCTGCTCCAGGCAGTGGGGGAAATGGCAGGCCATGACGTGTTCACCGAGGGTTTTCAGGTGTTCGTGCTGGCGCGTGTAGTAGAAGTACTCAAAATGGCCGAAGCGCACATGACTTTGCGCCAGGCGCAGCACCATCGCCGCGCTTTCCCTTTTCTCGCGCCAGACCGGAGTGTCGGAGCCGGTGACGCACAGTGCGCGTGAGCTGGGGATGCCGAGGGCATGCAGATGTTCGCTGGCGAGAAATTCGCGGATCGACGAGCGCAGCACCGCACGACCATCGCCCATGCGCGAGTAGGGCGTCATGCCGGCACCCTTCAGGTGCAGGTCCCAGTGCTCGTCAGCGTCATTTATCACCTCTCCGAGCAGCAGGCCGCGGCCATCGCCAAGGCGCGGCGTGTAGCCGCCGAACTGGTGCCCGGAATAGACCATCGCACGTGGCTCTGCCTGTTCCCACAGCTTGTGTCCGGCGAACAGTTCGGCGAACTCGCTGCGTTGCGCTTCGGCAGGCTGCAGATCGAGCAGGGCCATGGCCGACTCGCTGACCACCACCAGACGCGGCTGCTCGATGGGCTCGGGCAAAACCTCGGTGGAGAAGGCGTCGCCGAGGCGGGCGAAGCGGTTGTCGAAGGTCAGTTGGTCGAGATTTTTCACCGGGGCTCCTGGCGCTCAGGGCGCTGCGGGCGGTTTGGGTGCTTGCTGCACGCTGGCGGCGCCGGCGGCCGCGGCCTGGGCAAGATCCTTCTGGTCGAGTTTCTGCTCGCCGTGCTGCAGGTTCTTCACGTACACCTCGACCTGGCGGAAGGCGATGTTGATGCCGTTCTTCGGGAACTCACGGTCGATGAAACGGTTGATCTCGTCGGTCGCCGGGTTGCGGTCGCCGAGGTCGCGCACATGGATGCGCAGTTCGTGGTCGAGCGTGCTCTCGCCGAAGTTGAGGAAGTAGACGATGGGCGCCGGCTCCTTGAGCACCCGCGGGTTTTCCTGCGCGGCCTGCAGCAGCAGCTTGCGCACCAAGTCGAGGTCCGAACCATAACCGACACCCACCTTGAGGGTGACGCGGGTGACCGTGTCGGTCAGCGACCAGTTGATCAGCTGACCGGTGATGAAGGTCTTGTTCGGAACGATGATTTCCTTGTGATCGAAATCGGTCATGGTGGTGGCGCGGATACGGATCTTGCTCACCGTGCCGGAGAGATTGCCGATAGTGACCACGTCACCGATGCGCACCGGGCGCTCGAACAGGATGATCAGGCCGGAAATGAAGTTGGCGAAGATCTCCTGCAGACCGAAACCCAGGCCCACCGACAGCGCCGCCACCAGCCACTGCAATTTGTCCCAGCTTACGCCAAGGGTGGACAGCGTGCTGACGATGCCGATAGCGACCAATGCATAGGTCAGCAGGGTCGTGGTGGCGTAGGCGCTGCCCTGTGCCAGGCGCATGCGCGACAGCACCAGCACTTCGAGCAGGCCCGGCAGGTTGCGCGCCAGGGCCACCGTGATGGCGACGATGATCAGCGCGCCGATCACGTCCATCAGGCTGATCGGCACCAGGGCCGCGTTATCCCCGGTGCCACTGCTGTATTCGTAGAGGTTGATGGTGTCGAGGTAGGTGAACACGCCGATCAGATCGGCCCAGACCGCGTACAGGCAGACCAGGAAACCGCCGAGCAGGGCCAGGCGGATCAGGCGCAGGGACTGCTGGTTGACCTGCTCGATATCCAGGGTCGGCTCTTCCAGCGGTGCTTCGCCGTCCAGGCTTTCCTTGCTCTGTGCCTGGCGTTTGGCCAGGGCGCGCTGGTAGGCCAGGCGCCGTGCCGCCACGCTCAGACCGCGTACCAGGGTGGCCTCGACGATCAGCAGGATGATCAGCAGGTAGAGGGTGTCGATCAGCCGGTCGGTGAGCTTGAGCGCGGTGTAGTAATAGCCGAAGGCGACCGCGCCGATCAGCGCCAGTGGCAGCAGGTTGAACAGCACGCCAAGGGCGGTGCGCAGCCCCGAAGCGTTCTCGCGCAATGGTGCGTTGAACAGCAGGTGGAACAGCAGCCAGGCCATCAGGGCGTAGCAGGTGATCACCACGACGATGCCGATCACATCGCCTGCCAGGCTCGCCGGCTGGTGCTCGGCGATGCTCACCACGGCCACCAGGGCCATCACCACCAGACCCAGACGACGTAGGTGCTGGCGGAAGAAGGTGACGTTGGCAGGCGGCCAGTGGAAGTGCAGGACGGCCACGCCATCCGGCGAAAGGATGCGGTGTAGGGTGTAGAACACCAGCCAGGCTTCCGCCATTTCGTAGAGCGCGGCGCCCAGATAGAGGTTCTGTCCGCGTGCATCGTGCAGCAGGGCATACCCGCACAAGGCGAGGAACAGGGTGACCGGCAGCGCCAGGATTATGTTGAGGCCCAGGGCCATCGGCGTGTGCAGCTGGCTGTCATGCTTGTAATGGCCGATGTCGCCATGCAGCGCGCTGAGCTTGTCGAACAGGTACTGGCGCCGCCAGAGGATCAGCGCGCAGAGCAGGATCAGCGGCAGGAACACCAGCGGACGCTCGATCAGGCCCGCACCCAGCTCGCTGATGGCCATGCCCCAGGGCATATCGGCCAGTTGCTTCTGGAATTGACGTGGCGCCGACTTCAGCCAGTCGAGATCCAGCGGCTTGTTGCTGGGAATCCAGAACATCTGCTCGTCGATGGTGGCGCGCAGGCTGCTGGCCGTGCTTTCCAGTTCCTTCTGGTTGAGCTGGAGGGTGATCGATTCGTTGAGCAGTGCGTTCAGCGAGCGGTTCAGGCGGTCGAGCAATTCACGCCGGGTCGTGAGCTGCTCGCGTAGCGCGTTGCGCAGTTCCGGGGTGACTTCTTCGCTCGGTTGGCCGCTGAGCAGGTTCTCCACATAGCGAGCGGGATCACTGATCTCTTCGCGCTGCTTGTTCAGCTCGAACTGATAGAGGCGAATGTCGGCGATCTCGTTGGCCAGCGAGCCGTCCTCGATCTTGAGTTTGGGCAGCGCCTGCTTCTGTTGGTAGAGAATCCTCGACAGCAGCAGGCTGCCCTGCAGCACGCGGATCTGCTCGTCCAGCGCCTGGTTGGCCTGGTTGAGGTTGTCCAGTTGCTGACGGGTCTGCAGGTTCTGCTCGGTCAGGGCGTTGAGGCGCTCCGTGGCGCGCAACAGATAGTCGGAAAGCTTGAGGTTGAGCGAGCTCTCCCTGGCCAGCAGACGGTCGGAACTGGCGCGCTCGGCCTCGCGTGACTGCTCGGCGACGGTCTGCTCGGATTCGGCGCGGCGTCGTTCGTTGATCAGGCCTTGCAGGGCCTGGCGCTCCTGCTCGGCGCGATTGATACGTTCTTCGAGCAGGGCGCGCTGAGCGCTGCCGAGATCCTGCAGCAGGCTGTTGCCGGACAGCTCCTGGCGGCGCAGTTGGGTTTGCGCGGCGAGCAGCGAGAGCTCGGCGTTGAGCTGATTGCGGCGCTCCTGGGTCAGTGCCTTGCCTTCGAAACGGCCGCTCTTGAGCGCGTCGTTGATCAGTTGGCTACGCGCCTGGTTCTGGCTGATCTCTGCCTGAGCACGTTCCGGCCGGGTCTGGGCGGTGATCACCAGGCTGTTGGCCTCGATGATCGCCTTGTTCCATTCGCTGATCTGGCTGGAGCGTTCGTTGAGCAACTGCTCGAGCTGGGCGAGCGAGGTGCGTGCATGGCGCGCGGAAATCTGTTGTTCGGGGCTGGATTTGAGCCTGTCCAGTTCGCGCTGGGCCTCGCTGATCAGGCGCGGAGCACTGTCGAGTTGTTTGCGTAGGTCGTTCAGGCGCTGCTCGGCGTTCTGCCGGTCCTGCAGCATGCGCAGGGTCTGCTCGAGGGTCTGCTTGAGCGCCAGCTGCTCGGCTTCCGGCAGTTTGCGGTCTGCCAGGCTGTCGAGGCTCTGCTGCACGTTTTCGATGTTTGGCGGCTCTTCGGCAAATGCCTGCGGCATGCCGAGACACAGGGCGAACAGGACGGCTGCTAGGGAAAGACGCGACAGATGCATGGTCGATTGAATACCAAAGTGGACGGTTGCGATTGAGGATACCGCGGCACAACGAAGGCGCGGGCCTGTTGGCCCGCGCGCGATGCTGATGCTAGCAGAGTCCCTGCCGGGAGTTTTGACCACCTGCTAGAAGTGCAGCCCAGGGCCCGGACGTGCGCCCTCGGGGAATCTGACGCCGACTTTGCGCACCTTGTTCCCTTCCATGGCCGCCACGGTCCAGGTCAGGCCCTGCCACTCCACCTGGTCACCGACGACCGGCTCACCGCCGATCTCGTGGGCGATGAAACGGCTCAGCGGCTGATTGCCCTCCAGCTCGTCGAGTTTCAGGCCGTAGAGCGCCGCGACGGCGCTCAGCTCGGCGTCGCCCTCCAGCACGAAATCGCCGAAGAAGCGCAGGTCCTGGCCACGCTTCGGCGCCTGGCTGAATAGCTTGCCGAGTGCCGGCAGGTCGTGCTCATGACCGATCACGCAGAGCAGGTCGCCCGCTTGCAGGCGTGTACTGCCCGAAGGGTGGAGCAGTTCACTGCCACGGAACAGCGCGGCGATGCGGGTACCGTCCGGCATGTTCAACTCGCGCAGGGCGGCGCCAATGCACCATTTTTCTGCGTCCAGGCGGTAGACGAACAATTCCCACTGGCTGGTCGGGTGTACTTCCAGGCCGGCACGCGAGATAGGTGCCGGCTCCGGCGGCACGGTAACGCGCATCAGCTTGGCGGCCAGCGGCAGGCTGGTGCCCTGCAGCAGCAGGGAGATGATCACGATGAAGAAGGCCACGTTGAAGAACAGCTGTGCATTGGGCAGGCCGGCCATCAGCGGGAATACGGCGAGGATGATCGGCACTGCGCCACGCAGGCCAACCCAGGCGATGAAGATACGCTCGCGGTCGTGGAAGGCACGAAACGGCAGCAGGCCGAGGAAGATCGACAGCGGCCGCGCGAAGAGAATCATCCACAGTGCCAGGGCCAGTGCCGGCAGGGCGATGGGCAGCAGCTCGTGCGGGGTGACCAGCAGGCCGAGGACCAGGAACATGCCGATCTGCGCCAGCCAGGTCAGGCCGTCGAGCATGTGCAGGATGCCGTGGCGCGAGCGGATCGGTCGGTTACCCAGCAACAGGCCACACAGGTAGATGGCAAGGATGCCGCTGCCACCGACTGCGGTGGTGATGGCGAAGATGATCAGGCCGCCGCTGACCACGAGCAAGGGATACAGGCCGGCGGCCAGCTCCATGCGGTTGATCAGCTTGAGCAGCAGCCAGCCACCACCCAGCCCCAGCAGGGCGCCGAGGCCGAACTGCTGCACCAACTGGATCGGCAGGTCCCAGCTGAAGCCGGTCTGGCCGCTGGCGAGCATGGCGATCAGGGTCACGGTGAGGAACACCGCCATCGGGTCGTTGCTACCCGACTCGATTTCCAGCGTGGAGCTGACCCGCTCGTTGAGGCCGCGTCCGCCGAGCAGGGAGAATACCGCCGCGGCATCGGTGGAGCCAACGATGGCGCCGATCAGCAAGCCCTCCAGCAGGGTCAGGTTGAACAGCCAGGCGGCGGCCAGGCCGGTCAGGCCCGCGGTTATCACCACCCCCAACGTCGCCAATGAGAGCGAGGGCCACAGGGCCACGCGGAAGCTGGAAACCCGGGTGCGCATACCGCCGTCGAGCAGGATCACCGCCAGCGCCAGGTTGCCTACCAGGTAGGCCAGGGGATAGTTGTCGAAGACGATGCCGCCGGGGCCATCAGTGCCGGCCAGCATGCCGACACCGAGGAAGATCACCAGAATGGGGATGCCAAAACGCGTCCCGAACGCGCTGACCAGAATACTGACCGCTACCAGCAATGCGCCGATCAAGAACAGATTATTGATGGCGCTGGCATCCAACTGCGCGTACTCCTGGCTGGGAAACGTGGGGCGCCGCTATGCATGGCGCGTGCCAGGGATTCTAACCGTAGCCTTCCTACCGCTGTCAAAAAGGTTATTACATTTTTCTAAATGGCCCCGAAGCGCCCCGCCTTTGGTCACCTCGGGGCGCTTGGCCCAACCTTAGAACCAGGCGTCCTGCATGCCCAGGCAGGTGTCGTCGCGGGCTTCGAGAATGGCCAGGTCATGGTGGCAGCTGGGTACTTCCCAGGTCAGGAAGTAACGCGCCGCCTGCAGCTTGCCGCGGTAGAAGGCCTGTTCTTCGGCATTGTCCGTGCGGGCCAGGCCCTGCTCGGCGCGAATCGCCTGTTCCAGCCAGCGCCAGCCGATCACCGTGTGGCCGAACACCTTCAGGTACAGCGCGGAGTTGGCCAGGCCCTGGTTGACCTTGCCGTTCATCAGGTCGCCGAGCAGGGCCAGGGTTACCGCCTGCAGGCGGGCCAGCAATTGCTCCAGCGGCTGACGCAGGGCAGTGAGCGATTCGTACTCGCTGGCGCGCTGGCAGCAGTCGTTGATCAGCTTGAGCAGCTGCTTGAGTGCGGCGCCGCCGTTCATCGACACCTTGCGCCCAAGCAGATCAAGCGACTGGATGCCGTGCGTACCCTCGTGGATCGGGTTGAGGCGGTTGTCGCGGTAGTACTGCTCCACCGGGTACTCGCGGGTATAGCCGTGGCCGCCGAGAATCTGGATGGCCAGCTCGTTGGCCTTGAGGCAGAACTCCGAGGGCCAGGACTTGACGATGGGCGTGAGCAGGTCGAGCAGCTCCAAGGCGTGGCTGCGCTCTTCGGCGGTTTCCAGGGTCTGGGTGTCGTCGAACAGGCGTGCGGCGTATAGGCCAAGATCGAAGGCGCCTTCGACGTAGGCCTTCTGCGTCAGCAGCATGCGCCGTACGTCGGTGTGTTCGATGATCGAGATTTGCGGGCTGGTTGGATCCTTGCCGTCCGGCTGGCGGCCTTGCGGGCGGTTGCGCGCATAGTCCAGTGAATACAGGTAGCCGGCGTAGCCGAGCATGATCGCGCCCATGCCGACGCCGATGCGCGCCTCGTTCATCATCTGGAACATGTAGGACAGGCCCGCATGCGGTTTGCCCACCAGATAGCCGACGCATTCGCCGTTGTCGCCGAAGTTCAGCGCCGTCGACGTGGTGCCGCGCCAACCCATCTTGTGGAACAGGCCGGCCAGGGTCACATCGTTGCGTGCGCCCAGGCTGCCGTCGTCGTTGACGTGGAACTTGGGCACCAGAAACAGGCTGATGCCCTTCACCCCGGGCGGTGCATCCGGCAACTTGGCCAGGACCATGTGCACGATGTTCTCGGAGATCGGCTGGTCGCCGCCAGAGATGAAGATCTTGTTGCCCTTGATGCGGTAGCTGCCGTCGGGGTGCGGCTCGGCGCGGGTTCTGATGTCCGACAGCGAGGAGCCGGCGTGCGGCTCGGTCAGCGCCATGGTGCCGAAGAAGCGGCCATCGATGATCGGCTGCAGGTAGCGGGCTTTCTGCTCCTCGCTGCCAAAGGCCTCGATCAGGTTGGCCACACCCATGGTCAGCATCGAGTAGGAGCTGGTGGCGATGTTGGCCGACTGGAAATGCGCGAAGCAGGCCTGCGACAGCAGGTTGGGCAGTTGCATGCCGCCATGCTCGAAATCGCGGGTGGCGTTGAGGAAACCCGCCTCGTGGAAGGCGCGCAGGGCCGGCTCGACCTCGGGAATCAGCACCGCGCCGCCGTCGACGTACTGCGGCTCGTGTTCGTCGTTCTTGCGGTTGTGCGGGGCGAACAGTTCTTCGGCGATACCGCGTGCGGTGCTGATCGCCGCCTCGAAGGTCTCGCGATTGTGGTCGGCGAAGCGCGGGCGCTGGGTCAGGGCTTCGGCGTCGAGTACTTCATAGAGTTCGAACGCCAGGTTGCGGGAACTGAGCAGGGTCTCGGACATGGAACGGGCCTCCAGATGATCGAGCGAGTCTAGGCAGGCGGTCGCCCGGCTGCCCAGCATCATCATTGGCCGTGATAGTCACTGGTTGGTGTATGTAGGGCGGGTGCAACCCGCCTTCTCGGTTATGGCGGGTTGCACCCGCCCTACGAGGTCATACCAGGTTGTCAGGCGAAGCCCCGTGCCAGCTTGCGCGTCAGCTCGGCTGCAGGCATGGGCCGACAACTCGCGACATTCTGCCCGGCCCACAGTGGTGAAAAGTCGCCGCTGCGCTGCGCCTCGGCCGCCGCGCGCAATGGAGCGATGGCCGCAGTGGCCAGGGGGAAGGCTGGCGCCTGCGTGCTCAGCGGCCCCAGCTCGCGCATCAGGCGATTGACGATGCCGCGCGCCGGGCGACCGCTGAACAGGTTGGTCAGCGCGGTATGGCGCGCCGCCGGGCTCTGCAGGGCCGCGCGGTGCAGGACGCTGGTCGTGGCTTCCGGGCACAGTAAATAAGCACTACCAACCTGCACGCCGGCTGCGCCAAGGGCCATGGCCGCCGCCACGCCACGGGCATCACTGATGCCGCCGGCGGCGATCACCGGTACGTCGAGGGCATCGACCAGTTGCGGCAGCAGGGCGAAGGTGCCGAGTTGGCGGCTAAGGTCGAAATCCAGAAAATGCCCGCGATGGCCGCCAGCTTCCAGTCCTTGGGCGATCACCGCATCGACGCCACGTTCCTGTAGCCACAGCGCTTCGTCCAGGGTGGTGGCGCTGGAGAGGATCTTCGCCCCGCTGCGGCGTACTCGCTCCAGCAGGTCAGGCTGCGGCAGGCCAAAGTGGAAACTGACCACAGCAGGGCGGAACTCCTCCACCAGCGCGGCCGCCTCGTCGTTGAACGGCAAGCGCCCAGGCCCGCTGGCAATGCTCGCCGGGTCCACACCCAGCTCGGCGTAGTAAGGCGCCAGGGCTTGGCGCCATGTCGCCTCGCGCGCTGCATCCGGCTCGGGTGGCATATGGCTGAAGAAGTTGAGATTGAACGGGCGCTCGGTCAGCTCGCGCATCGCCTGCAGTTCCTGGCGCAGGGCTACGGGGGTAAGCATGGCGCAGGGAATCGAGCCGAGACCGCCGGCCAGGCACACGGCGGCAGCCAGGCGGTGATCCTGCGAACCGGCCATCGGCGCCTGGATCAGGGGAAGTTCGCTGCCGAGCAGCTTTTGCAGGGGCATGGCGGGGTTCTCGCTGTCCGTGGAGGAGCAGGCAGCCTAGGCCTTGAAGGTGCAATGGAGCAAGTCACGATGCGAGTCGTCAGCGGCCTGTTAAACTGCGCGCCTGATTCGAGGACTCCCGCATGAACTATCGCCACGCCTTCCATGCCGGCAACCACGCCGATGTGTTCAAGCACCTGGTGCTGACCCGCCTGATCGCCCTACTGTCGCGCAAGGAGGCGCCCTTCGCCTACCTCGACAGCCACGCAGGACTCGGCCTTTACGACCTGCGAGGCGATCAGGCCAGCCGTACCGGCGAGTACCTGGAGGGCATCGGTCGCCTTTGGCAGGCTACGCAGTTACCGGATGCGGTGGAGGCCTACCTGGAGGTGGTGCGGGCGATGAACCTGGATGGCGAGCTGCGCTATTACCCCGGCTCGCCGGAGCTGGCGCGACTGCTCAGTCGCGAGCAGGATCGCCTGCAGCTTAACGAGAAGCATCCCGAGGACGGCCGCCTGCTCAAGGACAACATGCGCGGCGATCGCCGCGTCGCCGTGCACCTGGGGGAAGGCTGGCATGTGCCGCGGGCGCTGATGCCGACCCGCGAAAAACGCGTGCTGCTGCTGATCGATCCGCCGTTCGAGAAGGCTGATGAGCTGCAGCGCTGTGTCGAGGCCTTGAACGAAGCGCACGGACGCATGCGCCAGGCCATCGTCGCGATCTGGTACCCGATCAAAGATGAGCGGCAACTGGCGCGTTTTTATCGTGACCTGAGCAAGAGCGCCGCGCCCAAGCTACTGCGTGCCGAGCTTTACGTGCACACGCCGGACGATGCCACGCGCCTGAGTGGTTCGGGCCTGGTGATCAGCAACCCGCCATGGGGGCTGGAGGACGAACTCAAGCAACTGCTGCCCTGGCTGGCAGATGCACTTGGCCAGAGCCAGAGCGGCTGGCGCCTGGATTGGCTGATAGAGGAAGCGCCAAGCGGCAAGTCATAAGCGCGTAGCACGGATGAAATCCTGGAGCCGCGGCCCCCGATCCGCGGATTGCAGCCGGGCTACAAGGGGCTCAAGCGGGCTTGTGGTTGGGCTCGATGTGGTAGTTGAGGTTGCGCCGCGGGCTGAGGTACTCCAGCACCTCCAGCGGTAGCTGCGCGGGGCGCAGGCTGCGGGCGATGGCGAGCTTCGGCTCCTGGCCGAGATCGACGATCAGGGCTTCCTGCTTGGGAATGTCGGCGTCGTAGAGAATCAGCGTCTGCTTCAACGCCTGAGTCGGGTCCATGCCCAGCACCAGCGCATAGCGCTCATCGTCCAGTTGCACCAGGCTGCAGCGTCTTGCGCAGCAGCACAAGGGACATCTGCGCCGATGCCTGACTCGATACCTGGCTGGAAATGCTGCTCAGCTCCACGACCCGTTACCCGTGCTCAAGATTCAGGGGGTAGACATACGCCTGTTCCGCCGAGGCCGCAATAGCCGCCCGGATTCTTCGCCAGGTATTGCTGGTGATAGGTCTCGGCGTAGTAGAAGGTCGGTGCCTCGGTGATTTCAGTGGTGATGCTGCCCACTCCGGCCTTGTCCAGCTCAGCCTGGAAGCGTGCCTGGCTGGCTTTGGCGGCGCTCAGCTGCTCCTCGTCCTGGCAGTAGATCGCCGAGCGGTACTGGGTGCCCTGGTCGTTGCCCTGGCGCATGCCTTGGGTCGGGTTGTGCGCTTCCCAGAACACCTTGAGCAGCGCTTCGAAGCTGGTCTGCTGCGGATCGAACACGACCAGTACCACTTCGGTGTGTCCGGTCAGGCCCGAGCAGACCTCCTCGTAGGTGGGGTTGGGTGTGAGGCCACCGGCATAGCCGACCGCCGTGCTGAACACGCCAGGCTGTTGCCAGAAGCGCCGCTCGGCACCCCAGAAACAGCCCAGACCGAACACCGCCTGTTGCAGGCCGGCGGGGAAGGGCGCCTTGATTGGGTTGCCGTTGACGTAATGAGTGTCCGCTACTGGCATCGCCTCTGTACGGCCGGGCAAGGCCTGCTCGGCAGTCGGCAATGCATGTTTGTTTACGAGAATCTGGGAACGCAGAACCATGGCGGTCTCCTGAAAGTGAGTAGGTCGTGGACTATGCGCAGGGCGGTGTATTACGTCCGTTGGTCGGCCTGTGGCCGGCAGGGGTAGCGGCGCAGGCTGTCGATCAGTTCGCGGCCAGGAATCGGCTTGTCGAACAGGTAGCCCTGACCTACGTCGCATTGCTGGCGGCGCAGGAAACCGAGCTGGGCGCCAGTTTCGATGCCTTCTGCGACCACCTTGAGTTTGAGGTTGTGGGCCATGGCAATCACCGCTGAGGTGATCTCCATGTCGTCCTGGTTCTCGGGGATGTCCTTGATGAAGCTGCGATCGATCTTGATCACGTCGATGGGGAATTTCTTCAGGTAGCTGAGCGAGGAATAACCGGTGCCGAAGTCGTCCATGGCCAGGGTCAGGCCCAGGCTCTTGAGACGACCCAGTTGGTGGCGGGTGTCGTCGGTGGCCTCCAGCAGCAGGCTTTCGGTGAGTTCCAGTTCCAGCAGCCTGGGGTCGAGCTGTTCTTCATGCAGGATGGCGGCGATGGAGCCGACCAGATCCGGGTCGGAGAACTGTTTGGGCGACAGATTGATCGCCACCTGCAGTTGCCCCAGGCCAATGGCGGCGATCTGCTTGCTCATGCGGCAGGCCTGGCGCACCACCCACTTGCCGATGGGGATGATCAGGCCGGTTTCCTCGGCAACGCCGATGAACTGATCCGGGCGGATCATGCCCTTCTCCGGATGCTGCCAGCGCAGCAGCGCCTCCATACCCAGCAATTGCCCGCTCTTGAGGCAGAGTTTGGGTTGGTAGAAGACTTCCAGCTCGTTCTGAGTCAGCGCGCGACGCAGGTTGTTCTCGACGAACAGCTTGTAGTTGGCCTCGGCGTTCAGCGCTTCGGTGAACAACTGCATCTGATGTTTGCCGTTGGCCTTGGCTTTGTGCAGGGCGAGACCGGCGTGCTTCATCAGGGTCTGCGGGTCGTCACCGTGTTTCGGGGCGATGGCCAAGCCCACCGAGCCGGTGATGCTGATCAACTGGTTATCGACGAACAGCGGCTTGTCCAGGGTTTGCAGTACCTGATGAGCGACACGCAGGCCTGCGTCCTGATCGCAACCGTCGAGCAGGATGGCGAATTCGTTGCTGGCGAAGCGTGCCAGGGTGCCCTTGGCACCAAGACTGTTGCGCAGGCGCCGGGCCAGGGCCGAGAGCAGTTTGTCGCCGGTCTGGTGGCCGAGGCTGTCGTTGATCCGCTTGAAGTTGTCGATGTCCACCAGCAGCAGCCCGAGCGACTGAACATTGCGGGCGAAGCGCTCTTCAAGGCTGCGGATGAACGAAGGGCGATTGCCCAGATTGGTCAGGTTGTCGGTATAGGCCAGGCGTTCGATGCGCTGCTGGGCCAGCTTGGCCTCGGTAATGTCTTCGTAGATGCCGATGTAGTGGGTCAGTTCGCCATCGTCGCCATACACCTTGGAGATCGACAGATGGCCCCAGTAGGGCTCCTGATTCTTGCGCCGACTGCGGAATTCGCCTTGCCAGCTGCTGTGTTCGGCCAGGCTGGACTGTGCGTCGAACAACAGGTCGCTAAGGTTGGCCATGGCCGGTAGCTCGGACAGGCGGTGACCGCAGACCTCGTCGCTGCTGTACAGGGTGATGGCCGTGAAGCTGGGGTTGACGTACTCCACCCGGCCGTCGCGGTCGACCAGCAGAAAGGCGCTGGCGCTCTGTTCGACGGCGCGCTGGAACAGATGCAGGGCGCTGGTGGCGCTGCGTTTCTGCTGGTTGATCAGCACCTGGGCGAACTGATCGGCCAACTCGCCGGCGAAGGCGATCTCGTCGGCGTGCCAGGTGCGTAGGCCGCCGATGTGCTCCAGGCAGAGCACGCCGACCACTTCGCCTTCGATGCGTATGCTGGCGTCGAGCATCGAGCAGATATCCAGCGGCTGCAGGTAGCTGGCGGCCAGTTCGCAGGTGCGCGGATCGTGCTGGGCGTCGTGCGCGTCGATGGCGCGGCCGCTGTGCAGTGCTTGCAGGTACTGCGGGAAATTACGTGCGTTTATCGACGGTAGTTGTTCGTGGCGGTCCAGGTCGCGGCGGTACAGCGACACGGAATCCAGGTGATGACTGCCCAGCTTCCAGATGCCGGCGCGAGCGACACCGTAGACCTCGCAGGCGGCCTGGGTGATCAGTTCGGCCGCTTCCTGCTGAGGGTCGCTGGAGGTGTAGCGCTGGCGCGCCAGACGCACGATCAGCTGCTGCTGGGTACGTGAGCGGGCGAGGTGTTGCAGGTGGTCATTCTGGGTGCGCTGATATTGCTGCAGCGAGCTGCGCAGTTGCTGATTCTGCGTGTACAGCTCCTGTTCGGCAGGGGCGAACTGATCGAGGCTCTCGTCCGCTACCAGCAGATAGCCGCGCAGCAACTGGCGGTTGCGCTGTTTGAAGGGTTCGCCCATCTCCAGCAGGGTCAGAGCACCTTGCGGGGTATGTAGGGTGTAGCGCACCAGGTAATGCGGGCCTTGCAGCAGTTGCTGCTGGATGGCGTCGTGCAGGCGATAGCGCGCCTCGGGCTCCATCAGGCTGGCGTAGGGGGCATCCAC
This sequence comes from Ectopseudomonas oleovorans, assembly GCF_029845265.1. Taxonomy (NCBI): domain Bacteria; kingdom Pseudomonadati; phylum Pseudomonadota; class Gammaproteobacteria; order Pseudomonadales; family Pseudomonadaceae; genus Ectopseudomonas; species Ectopseudomonas oleovorans. The sequence continues at coordinate 25,020 of NZ_JAOCLK010000031.1, read as the reverse complement.
CAGCGCGCAGAGATCGCTGGCGCTGATACCTAGCTGGCGTTCGCAGGCCGGGTCGAGAAACAGCAGTGCCCAGCTTGGCTCGTTCAAGCGCTCGAAACGCAGCATGCCGAGCCGCGAGGGCACTGGCAACTGCGTCACAACCTCGGCTGCCGAGCGTGCGCTGGCATCGGGATGGCTTTTCATTGGGCGGCGGGCTTCCAGTATGCTGACCAGGCGAGGCATCCGTTCTCAGTACAGGGCCGCTGCCGCCAGAGGGCGCAGCGGCACGGACGGAGACTGAGGCTCAGGCCTACTTCACTATAGCGTTCGGCAAGGGTGCATCATGCAAGCGAGACTGACAAGAAAACTGATGGCCGTGCTCCTGGGGGCGGTGCTGGCTTGCGTGCTACCCGGCATCGCCAGCGCTGACGACAAGGCGTTGCTGCAAGGCGCCGAACAGGCGGCTTATCTGGACGGGCTCAAGCGCCTTTACCTGACTGACAACGAGCGCCAGGCGCTGCTCGCACACAGCAACGCCTTGCTGGAAACCTACGCCCTGCGTGCCGGTTACCAGGTTGGCCAGGCGCAACGGGATGATCTCTTGTACCGCTTCGCGGTCGGCAATGCCGGCGAGTTGATCCTGCGTGAAGAGACCCGTGACACTCAGGGCACCGCCATCTCGGTGCGCAATCAGCGTATTGCGGTGTTCGGTATCGATCCGTTCATCCGCTACGAGTGTCCGACCGGTGGCATCCGCTGTGTGCTGTTCAATCCGGCTGATGGCAGCCCGTTGCTGAGCATCGTGCGTGATCACCAGGGCGCGGGTGAGCTGGCCAAGGCGCTGAGCTTTCTGATTCGCAACGTGCAGAAGGGCTGATTTGCCCCGCTCACAGGTTCAGCAGAAACATGGCCTTGGCCAGGAACAGAATGGCCAACATGTGCAGCAGCACGCTCAGGTGAATACGGCGCGAGCGTGGCGCGGTCATGCGGCCGTTGCGCATCAGGAAAACCACCAGCAGAAAATGCCCCAGGATGCTCAGCGCCAGGATGATTTTCAGGCTGAGCAGAATGCCGAAGCTGCTGGCCAGTGGCGCATGCAGGGCTGCGCGGTAGTGCCAGGCCAGGCCCAGGCCGGCGGCGTAAAGCACCAGTATGACCCCATGCATGACCTGCCTGGCGCGCTGGCCCAGCGCGCGTGAGAAGCCTGCCTTGGTTGCATCCGGCAGTGCCTGTGTGGCACGGCTGAGAATCATCACTTCGAAGAAGACGCCACCGATGAAGAATGCGGCTGCAGTCAGGTGGGCGAATTTGAGCAATAGATAGAGCATGAGGCGCGCACCGGATCGAGATCGATGCAACGATCATGGCGTTTGCTGCGTTCAGCGCCATGATCAGGATCAAGCCGGCCCTGATTCGTGCAGGCAAAAAGAACCCCGCCTGGATGGGCGGGGTTGAGGATGCGAGCGTGGCGTGCTCGAAACGGTTTACAGCAGGATGGTGCGGATATCGGCCAGCAGCTGCGACAGACGCTGAGTGAAGCGTGCGGCGGCGGCGCCGTTGATCACCCGGTGATCGTAGGACAGCGACAGCGGCAGCATCAGCTTGGGCTGGAAGGCCTTGCCATCCCACACCGGCTGCATGGTTGCCTTGCTGACACCGAGGATCGCCACTTCCGGCGCGTTGACGATCGGCGTGAAGCCGGTGCCGCCAATGTGGCCGAGGCTGGAGATGGTGAAGCAGGCGCCCTGCATGTCATCAGCCGAGAGCTTCTTGGTGCGCGCTTTTTCCGCCAGGGCGGCGGCTTCAGCAGCCAGTTGCAGCAGACTCTTCTGGTCGACGTTCTTGATCACCGGCACCAGCAGGCCGTCCGGCGTATCGACGGCGAAGCCGATATGCACGTACTTCTTGCGGATGATCGCCTTGCCGCTCGGCGCCAGCGAACTGTTGAAGTCCGGCAGTTCCTTGAGCAGGTGGGCGCAGGCCTTGAGCAGCAGCGGCAGCACGGTCAGCTTGACGCCGGCCTTTTCCGCCACGGCCTTTTGCGCGACGCGGAAGGCTTCCAGGTCGGTGATGTCGGCCGAATCGAACTGGGTCACGTGCGGCACGTTGAGCCAGCTGCGGTGCAGGTTGGCAGCGCCGACCTGCATCAGGCGGGTCATCGGTACTTCTTCGATTTCACCGAACTTGCTGAAGTCCACGGCCGGGATCGGCGGGATGCCGGCGCCGCCGGTAGCAGCTGCAGCAGGCGCCTGCGGTGCGGCCTTGGCCTTGTGCATCATGGCCTTGACGTAAGCCTGCACGTCTTCCTTGAGAATGCGGCCTTTCGGGCCGGTGCCGGCGATATCCGCCAGCTCCACTCCGAACTCACGCGCCAGCTGACGCACGGCAGGGCCGGCGTGCACCTTGGCGCTGCTGCGCTTGGGTGCATTGGCCGGGTCGGCAGCTGCAGCCGACAGCGAGGCGATGGCGCGTACTTCTGCGGCCACTTCCGGTGCGGCGCCTTCCGGTACGCGGTGCACTTCCTGGCTGGCTTGCGCCGGCGCAGCGGCCGGTGCAGCGCCCGCGACCTTGAGCTTGAGAATCAGGTCGCCGGTGCCGATCTCGTCATCCAGCTTGACCAGCACCTGTTCCACCACGCCGGCAGCCGGCGAGGGGATTTCCATGGAGGCCTTGTCGGACTCCAGGGTCAGCAGGCTCTGGTCGGCTTCGATGCTGTCGCCGGCCTTGACCATGATCTCGATGACCTTGCCCTTGGCGCTGGAGCCGATGTCCGGCACGCGCACGTCCTGCACGCTGCTGCCGCTCGCTGCGGCGGCCGGTGCAGGGGCTGCGGCGGGTGCGGCAGCTTGCGCCGGCGCGGCCGCCGGAGCCGAGGCCGCCGGAGCAGCTCCTTCGACTTTCAGCTTGAGGATCAGGTCGCCAGTGCCGATTTCATCATCCAGCTTGACCAGCACTTGCTCCACCACGCCGGCAGCCGGCGAGGGGATTTCCATGGAGGCCTTGTCGGACTCCAGGGTGATCAGCGACTGGTCGGCTTCGATCGTGTCGCCGGCCTTGACCATGACTTCGATGACCTTGACCTTGCCGTCGGTGCCGATATCCGGCACGTGCACGTCCTGCACGCTGCTGCCGGTGGCAGCAGCGGCGGGCGCGGCTGCCGGAGCGGCCGCTTGCGGTGCTTCGGCAGGGGCGGCTGCGGCTTTCGGCGCAGGCGCCGCTTGCGCAGCACCTTCGACTTCCAGCACCAGCAGCTCGTCGCCTTCCTTCAGGCGGTCACCGATCTTGACCTTGATTTCCTTGATCACGCCGGCCTTGGGCGAGGGCACTTCCATGGAGGCCTTGTCGGACTCCAGGGTCAGTACGCTCTGATCGGCTTCGATACGGTCGCCGACCTTGACCAGCAGTTCAATCACCTCGCCTTCACCGCCGAGGTCGGGTACGCGAATCAACTCACTCATCGCTACGCTCCTTAGCAGTCCAGGGGGTTGGCTTTGTCGGCGTCGATGCCGAACTTGGTGATGGCATCGGCCAGCACCTTGGCTTCGATTTCGCCGCGGTCTACCAGGGCTTCCAGGGCGGCGAGCACGACCCAGTTACGATCCACTTCGAAGAAGTGACGCAGCTGCTTGCGGCTGTCGCTGCGGCCGAAGCCGTCGGTGCCCAGGACCTTGTATTCCTTGCTCGGTACCCACTGACGAACCTGTTCGGCGAACAGCTTCATGTAGTCGGTCGACGCGATGACCGGACCCTTGCGACCGCTCAGGCACTGCTCGATATAGGTCTGCTGCGGCTTCTGGCCCGGGTGCAGGCGGTTGCGGCGCTCCACAGCCAGACCGTCACGACGCAGTTCGTTGAAGCTGGTGACGCTCCACACATCGGCGCCGATGTTGTACTCGTCACGCAGGATCTTCGCCGCCTCGCGGACTTCGCGCAGGATGGTGCCGGAACCCAGCAGTTGTACGTGGTGCGCGGCCTCCTTGTTGTCTTCCTCGAGCAGGTACATGCCCTTGATGATGCCGTCTTCCACGCCTTGCGGCATGGCCGGCTGCTGGTACGACTCGTTCATCACGGTGATGTAGTAGAAGATGTCCTGCTGCTCTTCGATCATCTGGCGAATGCCTTCGCGGATGATCACGGCGAGCTCGTAGCCGTAGGTCGGGTCGTAGGTACGGCAGTTGGGGATGGTCGAGGCCAGAATGTGGCTATGACCGTCTTGGTGCTGCAGGCCTTCACCGTTGAGGGTGGTACGCCCGGCTGTACCGCCGATCAGGAAACCACGGGTGCGGCTGTCGCCGGCGGCCCAGGCCAGGTCACCGATACGCTGGAAGCCGAACATCGAGTAGAAGATGTAGAACGGCAGCATCGGCTGGTTGTGGCAGGAGTACGAAGTACCGGCGGCGATGAAGGAACTCATGGCGCCGGCTTCGTTGATGCCTTCCTCGAGGATCTGACCCTTCTTGTCCTCTTTGTAGAACATCACCTGGTCTTTATCGACCGGCTCGTACAGCTGGCCGACCGAGGAGTAGATGCCGAGCTGACGGAACATGCCTTCCATACCGAAGGTACGGGCTTCGTCCGGAATGATCGGGACGATGCGCTGGCCGAGTTCCTTGTCCTTGACCAGTTGCGCGAGGATGCGCACGAAGGCCATGGTGGTGGAGATTTCGCGGTCGCCCGAGCCGTCGAGGATGGCCTTGAGGGTATCCAGCGGCGGGGTGGGGATGCTGAAGCTCTTCTGCCGGCGCTGCGGGACGAAGCCACCCAGCGCGTTGCGACGCTCGTGCAGGTACTTGTATTCGGCGCTGCCCGGCTCCGGGCGCACGAAGGGCAGGTTTTCCAGCTCTTCGTCCTTGACCGGGATGTCGAAACGGTCGCGGAACTGACGCAGGCTGTCGACATCGACCTTCTTGGTGTTGTGCGCGGTGTTCTTCGCTTCACCGGCGCCGGTACCGTAGCCCTTGATGGTCTTGGCCAGGATCACGGTCGGCTGGCCGCTGTGGTTCACGGCCTGGTGGTAGGCTGCGTAGACCTTGTACGGGTCGTGGCCGCCACGGTTGAGCTTCCAGATCTCGTCGTCGGAGAGATCCTTGACCATCTCCTTGAGCTCCGGGGTGTTGAAGAATTTTTCGCGCACGTAGGCGCCGTCTTTGGCCTTGTAGTTCTGGTATTCACCGTCGACCACTTCGTCCATGCGACGCTGCAGGGCACCGTCCTTGTCCTTGGCGAACAGCGGATCCCAGAAGCGACCCCAGACCACCTTGTTGACGTTCCACTGAGCACCGCGGAACACGCCTTCGAGTTCCTGGATGATCTTGCCGTTGCCGCGCACCGGGCCGTCGAGGCGCTGCAGGTTGCAGTTGATGACGAAGATCAGGTTGTCCAGCTTCTCGCGGCCGGCCAGGGAGATGGCGCCGAGGGATTCCGGCTCGTCGCACTCGCCGTCGCCCATGAAGCACCAGACTTTCTGCTTGCCGGCCGGGATGAAACCGCGGGCTTCCAGGTACTTCATGAAGCGGGCCTGGTAGATCGCCTGGATCGGGCCGAGGCCCATGGACACGGTGGGGAACTGCCAGAAGTCCGGCATCAGCCAGGGGTGCGGGTAGGACGACAGACCTTTGCCATCCACTTCGCGACGGAAGTTCTTCATCTGGTCTTCGCTGATGCGGCCTTCCATGAAGGCGCGGGCGTAGACGCCAGGGCTGGCATGGCCCTGATAGAACACCAGATCGCCACCGTGTTCGTCGGTCGGGGCCTGGAAGAAGTAGTTGAAGCCGATGTCATACAGCGTCGCGGAGGAGGCGAAGCTGGAAATGTGGCCGCCCAGATCCGGGTCGTCCAGGTTGGTGCGCATCACCATGGCCAGGGCGTTCCAGCGCACCAGCGAGCGAATGCGGCGTTCCATGAACAGGTCGCCGGGCATGCGCGCTTCGTGGGTTACCGGGATGGTGTTGCGGTAGGGCGTGGTGATCGCGTAGGGCAGTTGCGCACCGCTACGGGTGGCCAGCTCGCCCAGACGGGTCATCAGGTAATGGGCGCGGTCTTCACCCTCACGGTCGAGGACGGATTCAAGGGCGTCCAGCCATTCCTGGGTTTCGATCGGATCGAGGTCTTGCATGGCTTGCTCCAGGGCGGAAAGGCTTCCAGAATCGGAGGCCAGTTGGGTCTCGCCGGCTTTGTGGGCGGGCGAGTTGAAATTCTTGGATTTACCGGGGGTAGGGCCGGCCGCTTGTAGTTTTACTACATTCCGACGACGGATTCAGCCCTCTGGATACAATTCTTTCGTAGTAAAACTACAATCCGCGGCACCGCCGGCCGCGCGTGCCCCGCTGGAGCGGGGCTGCGGGCGATTGCACCGTGCGTCCGGCAGTCCGCTAAAAGGATAGACCATGAGCCTGCCGTTGCTGGTCGAGTTGCCCCCTTCCCTTATCCCCCTGGCCGAACGTGCCGAGCAGTCACTGCAAACCGCTTTGGCCGAACATCAAGCTCTGGCTGAGCGTGTCGCCGCCTGGCCGCAAGAACGCCGCAATGCCTGGCGGCAGGTTTCGGCCTTGAGCGACTTCGTTGCCGAGCAGGCTCAGCGTGATCCGCAGATGTTCGTCGCCCTGGCGGAATCTGGTGAGCTGGAGCGTAGCCTGGCGCCGGGCGAGTTGCGCCAGCAACTGGAAGTGCAACTGAATGAATGCGCCGATGAGGATGCCCTCGGGCGCTGCCTGCGGCGCTTTCGCAATCGCCAGCAGCTGCGCATTATCTGGCGCGACTTCAGTCGCCAGGCGGCGCTCGGTGAAACCTGTCGCGACCTTTCCGATCTTGCCGATGCCTGTATCGATCTGGCCTATCACTGGCTGTATCCGCGTCACTGCGCGCAGTTCGGTACGCCGGTCGGGCGGCGCAGCGGCCAGGCGCAGCACATGGTCATTCTCGGCATGGGCAAGCTGGGCGCGCACGAGCTCAACCTGTCTTCGGACATCGACCTGATCTTCGGCTATCCCGAAGGTGGCGAGACCGAGGGTGTCAAGCGTCCGCTGGATAATCAGGAGTTCTTCATTCGTCTGGGGCAGAAGCTGATCAAGGCACTGGATGCGATCACCGTCGACGGTTTCGTCTTTCGCACCGACATGCGCTTGCGTCCCTATGGTTCCTCCGGCGCACTGGTGTTCAGCTTCAATGCGCTGGAGCAGTACTACCAGGATCAGGGGCGTGACTGGGAGCGCTACGCCATGATCAAGGCGCGCGTGGTCGGCGGTGACCAGGCCGCCGGTGCCGAGTTGCTGGAGATGCTGCGGCCCTTCGTTTATCGCCGTTATCTGGATTTCTCCGCCATCGAAGCGCTGCGTGCGATGAAGCTGCTGATCCAGCAGGAGGTGCGGCGCAAGGGCATGAGCGAAAACATCAAGCTCGGCGCGGGGGGTATTCGCGAGATCGAGTTCATCGCCCAGGCCTTCCAGCTGATCCATGGCGGACGTGACCTCAGTCTGCAGCAGCGGCCGCTGCTCAAGGTGTTGACCACGCTGGAAGGGCAAGGCTACCTGCCGCCGGCGGTGGTTGCGGAGATGAAGGAAGGTTATGAGTTTCTGCGTTATACCGAGCATGCCCTGCAAGGCATCGGTGACCGGCAGACGCAGATGCTGCCGGCCGATGCGCAGGATCAGGCGCGGGTGGCGGCGATCATGGGCTTTGCCGACTGGTCGAGCTTCCATGAGCGCCTGATGCACTGGCGTGGTCGCATCGAATGGCACTTCCAGCAAGTGATCGCCGATCCCGATGAGGATGAGGCGCAGGCCGGCGAAACCGCAGTCGGCGCCGAGTGGCTGCCTTTATGGCAAGGCGCACTGGATGATGAGGCTGCCCAGCTGCAGTTGCAGGAGGCCGGCTTTGTCGAGGCCGTCACGGCCAATCGGCGTCTCGTCGATCTGCGCAACGGGCCGCAGGTGCGTGCCATGCAGCGGCTCGGGCGCGAGCGTCTGGATGCCTTTATTCCGCGCTTGCTGGCGCAGACCGTCGAGCACGACCAGCCGGATCTGGTGCTGGAACGGGTGCTGCCGTTGGTAGAGAAGGTCGCCCGGCGCTCGGCCTACCTGGTGCTTCTGACTGAAAACCCAGGGGCGCTGGAGCGACTGATCACGCTCTGCGCCGCCAGTCCCTGGATTGCCGAGCAGATAGCCCGCTACCCGTTGCTGCTCGATGAGTTGCTCAATGAAGGTCGGTTGTATTCGCCGCCGCTGGCACCGGAACTGGCGGCCGAGTTGCGTGAGCGACTGGTGCGCATTCCCGAGGAGGATCTGGAGCAGCAGATGGAGGCGCTGCGTCATTTCAAGCTGGCCCACAGCTTACGCGTGGCCGCCTCGGAGATCGCCGGTACGCTGCCCTTGATGAAAGTGTCGGATTACCTCACCTGGCTGGCCGAGGCGATTCTCGATCAGGTGCTGGCTCTGGCCTGGCAGCATACGGTGCAGCGTCATGGTCGGCCGTTCCGTGCAGACGGCACACCGTGCGACCCGGACTTCATCATCGTCGGCTACGGTAAGGTCGGTGGCCTGGAATTCGGCCACGGCTCGGATCTGGACCTGGTGTTCATTCATGATGGCGACCCGCAGGCCGAGACCGACGGCGCCAAGCCCATCGACGGCGCGCAGTTCTTCACCCGGTTGGGCCAACGCATCATCCATTTGCTGACCACTCAGACCACCTCCGGCGCCCTGTATGAAGTGGATATGCGTCTGCGACCATCGGGCGCAGCCGGGCTTCTGGTCAGCTCGCTCGGTGCCTTCCAGCGCTATCAGGAGAACGAGGCCTGGACCTGGGAGCATCAGGCGCTGGTGCGCGCGCGGGTGCTGGTGGGATGTTCGCGTTTGGCCGGCGAATTCGCTCGCGTGCGCGCCGAGGTGCTCGGTCGTCAGCGCGATATCGAGGCGCTGCGCGTCGAGGTCAGCGAGATGCGGGCGAAGATGCGTGACAACCTTGGCAACAAAAATACCGCGGCCGGAACGGCGCCGAATGCCTTCGAGGCCACGTCCTCCTTCGATCTGAAGCAGGACGCCGGTGGTATCGTCGATATCGAATTTATGGTGCAATACGCCGCTCTGGCTTGGTCGTGGCAACACCCGGAGCTACTCGAGTTCACCGATAACATCCGCATTCTGGAAGGTCTGGAGCGGGTCGGTCTGATGGGCGCCGAGGATGCCGCGTTGCTGCGTGAGGTCTACAAAAATTACCGCTCGGCGGCCCATCGCCAGGCGCTGCAGAAGCAGCCTGGAGTGGTGCCGGGGGATCAGTTCCAGGATGAGCGCCGCGCTGTGATGCGCCTGTGGCGCGAACTGGGATTGAGTTGAATGACGGGGCTGCGGCCCCATCTTATTGTGCGAACCGTGAAGCGAATTTGAGGAGCAGGCAAGATGTCGATGTCCGACCGTGATGGCGTGATCTGGTACGACGGCAAACTGGTGCCGTGGCGCGAAGCCAACACCCATGTGCTGACCCATACCCTGCACTACGGCATGGGCGTGTTTGAGGGTGTGCGTGCCTACAACACCCCGGACGGCACCGCGATCTTCCGCCTGCAGGCGCACACCGACCGTCTGTTCGACTCCGCGCACATCTTTAATATGCAGATCCCTTTCACCAAGGAAGAGATCAACGAAGCGCAGCGTGCCGCTGTGCGCGAGAACGGCCTGGAAAGCGCCTACCTGCGCCCGATGGTGTTCTTCGGCAGCGAAGGCATGGGGCTGCGCGCCGCTGGCCTGAAAGTACACGTGATCGTCGCCGCCTGGCATTGGGGCGCGTACATGGGTGAAGAAGCCCTGGAAGCAGGCATCAAGGTGCGCACCAGCTCCTACACGCGCCATCACGTCAACATCGCGATGACCCGTGCCAAGGCCAATGGCAACTACATCAACTCGATGCTGGCCCTGCAGGAAGCCATCTCTGGCGGTGCCGACGAAGCAATGCTGCTGGATCCGGAAGGCTACGTGGCCGAAGGTTCGGGCGAGAACATCTTCCTGGTCAAGGACGGCGTGGTGTACACCCCGGAAGTGACCTCCTGCCTCAACGGCATCACCCGCAGCACCATCCTGACCCTGGCTGAAGAGCATGGCATCAAGGTGGTCGAGAAGCGCATTACTCGCGATGAGGTGTACATCGCCGACGAGGCGTTCTTCACCGGTACTGCCGCTGAAGTCACGCCGATTCGCGAAGTCGACGGCCGCAAGATCGGCGCCGGCCGCCGTGGTCCGGTCACCGAGAAGCTGCAGAAAGCCTACTTCGACCTGGTCACCGGCAAGACCAGTGGCCACGCCGAATGGCGTACGCTGGTCAAGTAAGCGATTGCTCGAAGGCTCGACGGGGAGGCCTCAAGAGTCCGCCGGTAATCTTGCGAGCTAGAGTCAGGCTAGGCGCAACAGGGGCGAGGGCGTGAGTTTACTGCGGTAAATGAACGCCCGAGGCCCTTTGCAACGACGCATGACCGACGCGCAGCTGATTGCAGGCGGGCTCTGAGCCTCCCCGGTCGTTTCTGGAAAAGATATGAAGATACTGATCGTTGGGCCAAGCTGGGTAGGCGACATGGTGATGGCGCAGACGCTGTTCCAGTGCCTGAAACAGCGCCACCCCGAGTGCGAGATCGACGTGCTGGCGCCGGACTGGAGTCGGCCGATCCTCGAGCGCATGCCCGAGGTGCGTGCCGCGCTGAGCCTGCCGCTGGGGCATGGCGTGCTCGACCTGGCCACGCGCCGGCGTATCGGCAAGTCGCTGGCCGGCCAGTACGACCAGGCGATCCTGCTGCCCAACTCGCTCAAGTCCGCCTTGGTGCCCTGGTTCGCCGGCATCCCCAAGCGCACCGGCTGGAAAGGTGAGATGCGCTATGGCCTGCTCAACGATATCCGCACGCTGGACGAGGAACGCTACCCGCTGATGATCGAGCGCTTCATGGCGCTGGCCTATGAGCCAGGGGCTGTGTTGCCGCAGCCTTATCCGCAGCCGCGCTTGCAGATCGACGAGTCCAGCCGCGACGCGGCATTGGCCAAGTTCGGCCTGCAATTGGATCGCCCGGTGCTGGCGCTGTGCCCCGGCGCGGAGTTCGGCGAGGCCAAGCGTTGGCCGGCCGAGCACTATGCCAAGGTGGCCGAGGTCAAGATTCGCGAGGGCTGGCAGGTGTGGCTGTTTGGCTCGAAGAACGACCATGCCGGTGGCGAAGACATTCGCCTGCGCCTGATCCCTGGGCTGCGCGAGGAAGTCAGCAACCTCTCCGGGCAGACCAGCCTGGCCGAGGCCATCGACCTGATGTCGGCGGCCACGGCCGTGGTGTCCAATGATTCCGGGCTGATGCACGTGGCAGCGGCGCTGAACCGCCCGCTGGTGGCGGTCTACGGTTCCACCTCGCCGGGTTTCACGCCGCCGCTGGCTGATCGTGTCGAGATCGTGCGTCTGGGGCTGGAGTGCAGCCCCTGCTTCGAGCGTACCTGCCGCTTCGGTCACTACAACTGCCTGCGCGAACTCAAGCCGCGCCCGGTGATCGAGGCGCTGGAGCGTCTGGTTGGTGATGCCCTGACCTTGGTCGAGGGCGACTGATTTGCGGGTGCTGATCATCAAGACCTCGTCGCTGGGCGACGTGGTGCATACCCTGCCAGCGCTGACTGATGCCGCACGCGCCATTCCCGGTATTCGCTTCGATTGGGTGGTGGAAGAAGGCTTTGCCGAGATTCCCGCCTGGCATCCAGCCGTGTCCCAGGTGATCCCGGTGGCCATTCGCCGCTGGCGCAAGCATCCGCTGCGCACCTGGCGTAGCGGCGAATGGGCACGCTTCAAGCGGCGTCTGCGGGAAACCCGCTATGACCTGGTGATCGATGCCCAGGGCCTGCTCAAGAGCGCCTGGCTGACCCGTTATGTGTCGGCACCGGTCGCGGGGCTGGATCGCGACTCGGCGCGTGAGCCGCTGGCCAGTCGCTTCTATGATCGCCGCTATGCGGTACCCAAGGATCAACATGCCCTGGAACGGGTGCGCCAGCTGTTCGCCAAGGCGCTCGGTTACACGCTGCCGTCCGGCACGGGTGACTACGGCCTCAACCGTACGGCGATGATGGATGCCGCCGCGCAGCCGTACTTGGTGTTCCTGCATGGCACCACCTGGGCCAGCAAGCACTGGCCCGAAGCTGATTGGCGTGCGCTGGCCGAACGCATGGACGAGCTGGGCTGGGCCGTGCGCCTGCCCTGGGGTAACGAGACGGAGAAGGCGCGTGCCGAACGCATCGCTGCTGGTCTGACACATGCCGCCGTGCTGCCGAAGCTGAATCTGGCTGGTGTGGCCAAGGTTATCGCTGGCGCTAGCGCCTGCGTCTCCGTCGACACCGGGCTCGGCCATCTGGCTGCTGCGCTGGATGTGCCGAACATTTCCCTCTACGGCCCGACCTTGCCCGGCAAGGTGGGCGCCTATGGCCGTAGCCAGATTCACTTGTGCGCCAGCGGCCCGAACGCCGGCAGCGGTGACCGTGACAAGCCCTGCTTCGATGGCCTCGGCGCCGAGCGCGTCGGTCTGGAACTGGAGGCGCTGCTGCTCGCGCCTCCCGGCACCCTTTAAGGAGCGGCTATGCAACTGGCCTTCGTTCTCTACAAATACTTCCCGTTCGGCGGGCTGCAGCGCGATTTCATGCGTATCGCCCTGGAGTGCCAGGCGCGTGGCCATGCCATTCGCGTCTATACACCGATCTGGGAAGGGGATAACCCCGGCGGCTTCGATGTGCGCGTAGCGCCGGTACGCGCGTTGTTCAACCATCGCCGCAACGAGAAATTCAGCGCCTGGCTGCAGAGGGACCTTGCGCGCGATCCGGTCGACCGGGTGATCGGTTTCAACAAGATGCCGGGGCTGGATGTTTATTACGCTGCCGATGGCTGCTTCGAGGACAAGGCGCAGACCCTGCGCAACCCGATCTATCGCCGCTGGGGGCGCTACAAGCACTTCGCCGAGTACGAGCGCGCGGTGTTCGCGCCGGAGTCGAAGACCGAGATTCTGATGATCTCCGAGGTGCAGCAGCCGCTGTTCGTCAAACACTACAAGACCCCGCTGCATCGCTTCCACCTGCTGCCGCCGGGCATCGCCCAGGATCGCCGCGCGCCGGCCAATGCTGGCGAGATTCGCGCCGAGTTTCGTCGCGAGTTCAAGCTGGCCGACGATGACCTGCTGCTGGTGCAGATTGGCTCCGGCTTCAAGACCAAGGGCCTGGATCGCAGTCTCAAGGCGCTGGCCGCGTTGCCGCGCGAGCTGCGCAAGCGCACCCGGCTGATCGCCATCGGCCAGGACGATCCCAAGCCCTTTCTGTTGCAGATAAAGGCGCTGGGGCTGTCCGATCAGGTGCAGATTCTCAAGGGACGCAGCGACATTCCGCGCTTTCTGCTGGGGGCCGATCTGTTGATCCACCCGGCTTACAACGAGAACACCGGCACCGTGCTGCTCGAAGCACTGGTTTCCGGCCTGCCGGTGCTGGTAACCGATGTCTGCGGCTACGCCCATTACATCGCTGATGCTGATTGCGGCCGGGTCGTGCCCAGCCCCTTCGAACAGGAACAGCTCAACCGCATGCTCGCCGATATGCTGGCTGATCCCGAGCGCCGTGCATTCTGGGGGCGCAACGGCCTGGCCTATGCCGACAGCGCCGACCTGTATTCGATGCCGAAGAAGGCTGCCGATGTGATCCTCGCGGAGAGGCACGCATGAGTCGCTTGGGTAGGGGGCGCCGTGCGCACCCAAAGGTCGACAGCACGGTGTCATCGGTGCGCACGGATACCCGGCTGGGGGGGCTTGCATGCGCCTGATCCTCGCCGAACCCTTCAAGAGCCTGTGGGCGGGCCGCGATCCCTTCGAGGCCGTCGAGGCGCTCGAGGGCCAGGTCTACCGCGAGCTGGAAGGGCGCCGCACCCTGCGTACCGAGGTCGACGGGCGCGGTTACTTCGTCAAGATCCACCGTGGCATCGGCTGGGGTGAGATCGCCAAGAACCTGCTCACGGCCAAGGCGCCTGTGTTGGGAGCCGCGCAAGAGTGGCAGGCCATTCAGCGTCTGACCGAGGCCGGTGTGCCGACCATGACCGCTGTGGCCTACGGTGAGCGTGGCAGCAATCCGGCGCGCCAGCACTCGTTCATCGTCACTGAAGAGCTGGCGCCGACCGTCGATCTGGAGCAGCTCAGCCTGAACTGGGCACAGCAGCCGCCGAAGCCGACGCTGAAGTGGGCATTGATTCGCGAAGTGGCGAAGATGACGGGCAACATGCACCGTGCCGGGGTCAACCACCGCGACTGTTATATCTGCCACTTCCTGCTGCACACTGACCGGCCGATCCAGGCCAGTGACCTGCGCCTGTCAGTGATCGACCTGCACCGCGCCCAGGTGCGCAGTGCCACGCCACGGCGCTGGCGTGACAAGGACCTGGCTGCCCTGTATTTTTCGGCGCTGGATATTGGCCTGACCCGCCGCGACAAGTTGCGCTTTCTCAAAAGTTATTTCGCGGCGGCAGGGAACGAGCGGCCGTTGCGGCAGATCCTGCGGGAGGAGGCGGCGCTGCTGCTCTGGCTGCAACGCAAGGCCGATCGCCTGCTGGTTCGCTATGCACGCAAGTACGCGCCGGGAGCGAAGCATGAGTGAATGGCGCGTCACCGCCCTGGCCACGCCGCAGGCGGCAAAAGCCTTCGCCAGCCTGGATGCGGTGTTTTCCCTGCAGGGCGAGGCGATCACCCGTGATCCGCTGTCGGACGTGATCCGCGTCGAATTCGATGGGCTGCGCTATTACGTCAAGCGCTATCACGGCGCTGGCAAGGGCGTTCGGCGTTTCATCGGCCGGCCGCGGGTCAAGGCCGAGTGGCAGAATCTCAAGCACTTCGCCGCCTGGGGTATTCCCACTGCGCCCATCGCCGCCTACGGCCTGGAGCGCAAGGTCGGCGCCTTCGCCCGAGGCGCGCTGATCACTCAGGAGATCGTCGATACGTTGGACATGTCACGCCTGGCGGCCACGGACGATGCACGTCTGCATGACCGGGCCTGGGTCGACGATGTCAGCCGCCAGTTGGCCAAGGCCACGCGCACGCTGCATGACCATCATTTCGTCCACAACGACCTCAAGTGGCGCAACCTTCTGGTGGACGAGCAGCGCCGGTTGTTTCTCATCGACTGCCCTGCGGGGACCTTCTGGTGGGGGCCGTTCCTGCGCTACCGGATCGTCAAGGATCTCGCTTGCCTGGACAAGGTCGCCAAGTACCACCTGTCGCGCACCCAGCGCCTGCGTTTCTATCTGCAGTATCGGGATCGCGATCGTCTCAACGACAGTGACAAACGACGGATCGTGCAGATCGTGCGCTACTTCGAGGGAAGAGAATGAAGGACTTCATCGAGGGCGAGGATAAAACGTTGCTCGAGCGTCACGGCCTGGACAGCTTCGAGGCCTTATGGGCACTGCAGCTGTTTGCCGTGGACGAGCCCAACACCGCTTCTCGCGGTGGTTGGAGTGCGGTGTACCGGCTCGACCTCGACGGCACCGGCTACTACCTCAAGCGCCAGAGCAATTACCTGACCCGCAGCTTGCATCGTCCGTTGGGTGAGCCGACCCTGGCGCGGGAGTTTCGCAATACCTGCCGCTATCAGCGCCTGGGCATTCCGGCGATGCGTTCGGCGTTCTATGCCGAACGACGCATTGGCGGCGAGCGCCGCGCCGTCCTGCTGACCCGAGCCCTGGATGGTTGGCGGGATCTGGACAGCTACCTGCCGAACTGGTCGCAACTGGCCGCCGTGCAACGCCATGCCATCGCCAGTGCCTGCGGGGTGCTGGCCCGGTGCGTACATGGCCAGGGCCAGGTCCATGGTTGCTTCTATCCCAAACATATTTTCCTCCAACCCAGCGGCGATGGTTTCGTCGCGCAGTTGATCGACCTGGAAAAGACCCGGCCCCTGTTGTTTGGCGAGCGTGATCGGGTCAAGGATCTGGAACCCCTGCTGCGTCGCGCCAGTGCCTGGGGCGATGACGATGTAGCCTGTTTCCTGACCGCCTATCTCGGTGACGCTCGTCAGTTGGGGTACTGGTTGCAACGTCTCACGGCACGATTCAAGGACAAGGCGAGGCGCTCATGAGGCTTGCTTCCCTGGTCGATGCCGGACGTACCCCCGCGCTACCGCTGCTGATCGAGCTGGAGGGGGCGGGATCTATCCAGTTGCTCAGTCTTTTGCGGGTGCTGCCAGGTCAACGCTATGTCGGTCGGGCGCAGTGGCAGGGGCGTGAGGTGCTGGCCAAGCTGCTGGTCGGCGATAAGGCCGAACGGCATTTCGTCCGCGAGCTGCGCGGCGTTCAGCTACTGGCTGAGCAGGGGCTGAAGACGCCCGAGTTGCTTGTCCACGGTTCGACGCCAGGAGGGGGCGGTTGGCTGCTGTTCGAGTTCCTCGACGATGCCGAAAGCCTCGGAGATGCCTGGCAGGCGGTGGCTCATCTGGCGTGGCTGGACGACGCTCGGCAGCAGGTGTTGGGTGAGGCGCTGGCAGCCATTGCAGGGCTACACCGGCAAGGTCTGTGGCAAGAGGATCTGCACCTGGACAACCTGCTGCGTCAAAACGGCAGCCTGTATCTGATCGACGGTGGCGGCGTGCGTGCCGAGACTCCGGGCCAACCTCTGTCGCGAGACAGGGTGCTGGTCAATCTGGGTGTGTTCTTCGCTCAATTCCCGAGTGCTCTCGATCCATTCATCGAGGAGCTGCTGGTGCATTACCTGCTGGTCAATGGCGAGCACGCGCTGCCGCTCGAGGCTCTGCTCAAGGCGGTAGCCAAGGCCCGTGGTTCGCGGTTGCACCAGTTCATGGGCAAGCTCGGTCGCGATTGTTCGGCGTTTTGCGCATGGCGCGGTGCCTCGCGATTGCAGGTGGTCCGGCGCGAGGAAGATGCCTTGCTGGCGCGATTACTGGCTGACCCTGACGCCGCTATCGCGGCTGGGCAGTCCCTCAAACAGGGTGGTTCGTCTACCGTCGCGCGAGTCGATCAGGGTGCCAGGCAATTGGTCATCAAACGCTACAACATCAAGGGCATGCTGCATTGGCTCAAACGCTGCTGGCGTCCGAGCCGCGCCTGGCACAGCTGGTGCGAGGGCAATCGCCTGGTTTTTCTCGGCATCGCAACGCCCAAACCGCTTGCCGTGCTCGAGTGCCGTACCCTGTGGCTCAGGCGCCGGTCCTATCTTGTTACCGAACACGCATCGGGTGTGGATATAATTACTCGTTTCGCGTCCTGCGCGCCTGGCGAGTTACCAGCCGAAGCGGAACTGCGGGCACTGGATGACCTGTTTGCGGCGCTGCTGCGCGAGCGCATCAGTCATGGGGATCTCAAAGGCAGCAATATCCTGTGGCAGGATGGGCGCTGGATGTTGATCGACCTGGACGCCATGCAGCAGCACCGTCGAGCCGGTAGCTTCGCACCCGCCTATGCGAAGGATCGGGCGCGTTTCCTGCGTAACTGGCCGCAGGACAGTACGCTGTACCAGGTTCTGGACGAGCGCCTTCCATCGGTGGTGGCAAAACCGAACAGTTAAGGCAGTAAATGTGCCCGACCGGGGCGACTGAATAACGAACGCTGTTGCTTGAAGCTTGCCGCTTCAAGCCTGCAGCCGCTTTTTTAAGAGGCTTTATCCTTGGCATTGACGATCCTCGGCCTTTCCGGCGCCCTGAGCCATGATCCATCCGCCGCGCTATACATCGACGGCAAGCTTGTTGCTGCCGCCGAAGAAGAGCGCTTCGTGCGTGACAAGCACGCGAAGAACCGCATGCCCTACGAGTCGGCCAAGTTCTGCCTGGAGCAGGCCGGCATCAAGCCGTCTGACGTCGATGTGGTCGCTATTCCTTTTGCGCCCATCAGTCTGTTCGGCAAGGCGCGTTGGCATTACGCCAAGCGTTACTGGTATGCGCCGGATCGTGCGCTAGACGCGCTGCTCATGGGTAACCGCCGTTACAAGCGTTACCGCAAGAAGATCGTCTGGTGCCTGGAACAACTGGGTTTCGATGCCAAGAAGGTCAAGATCGAACCGGTTGAACACCACCTGGCCCACGCCGCCAGTGCTTACCATTGCTCGGGCTTCAAGGAGAAGACCGCGATCCTCGGCATCGACGGTAAAGGTGAGTACGCCACTACCTTCTTCGGCTACGGCGAGAACGGCAAGATCCACAAGATCAAGGAGTTCTTCGACCCGGACTCGCTCGGCGGTCTGTACGGTGCCATCACCGAATTCCTCGGTTTCGAGATGCTCGACGGCGAGTTCAAGGTCATGGGCATGGCGCCCTATGGCGATGCCAGCAAGTACGATTTCTCGCGCCTGGCCAAGTTCGAGAACGGCGAGCTGATCATCAACACCGATTACGCCAATGTCATTGGCCTGCGTCGCTACAAGGAAAAGGGCAAGGGGTTCTACTTCTCGCCCAAACTGATCGAGTGGCTGGGTCCGAAGCGCGAAGGCGATATCGCCGACGACCCCTACATCCACTACGCCGCCAGCATGCAGGCGCTGTTCGAGAAGCTGGCGCTGGAAATGATGGACTACTACCTGGGCGACATTATCCGCGAGACCGGCAAGATCGCCTTCGCGGGCGGCTGCGCGCTGAACGTCAAGCTGAACCAGAAGATCATCGCCCGCGATGACGTTAAAGAACTGTTCGTGCAGCCGGCCTCTGGCGATGCCGGCACCGCCGTGGGCGCTGCCGCCTACGTCTCGCACAAGCGTGGTGTGCCGGTGGAGAAGATGGAGCACGTCTACCTCGGCCCCTCGTACAGCAACGAGGATGTCATCGCTGCCTGCGCCAAGCACCCGAACCAGCCGGTGTTCAAACGCATCGACAACACGGCTGAGCGCATCGCCAAGATCATGGTCGACGGCAACCCGGTGGCCTGGTTCCAGGGGCGCATGGAGTTCGGTCCGCGCGCCTTGGGTGGCCGCTCGATCATCGGTTGCCCAAGCATTCCGGGCGTGGCCGACCGCATCAACGAGCAGATCAAGTTCCGCGAGCGCTGGAGACCCTTCTGCCCTTCGATGCTCGACACCGTGGCGGCGAAGATGCTCAAGGTCGATCACCCGAGCCCGTTCATGACCTTCACCTTCGAAGTGAACGAGGAGTGGAAAGAGCGCGTCAGCGAAGTGGTACATGAAGACGGCACTTCACGTGCTCAGGTGCTGGAGCGTCGCTTCAATCCGCGCTGGTACGACCTGATGCTGGAACTGGAAAAGCTCACCGGTAACGGTGTCTCGCTGAATACCTCGCTCAACCGTCGTGGCGAGCCGATGATCTGCTCGCCCACCGACGCGCTGAACATGTTCTATGGCTCCGACCTGCAGTACCTGATCATGGAGGACATCCTCGTGGTCAAGGATGGCAAGGACTGGTACGACAATGTCGGCTGAGCCGCTGCTTAGCGTCGTCATTCCCAGTTATAACTATGCCGGCGTACTGCCGCGCGCCGTCGACTCGGTGTTGTCCCAGGCCACCCCCGAGGTTGAACTCTGGGTGGTGGACGATGGCTCCAGCGACGACACGCCGGCGGTGTTCGCCAGCCTCAGTCAGCGTCACGGCGCCGCCTTCCAGGGCGTGCGCCAGGATAACGCCGGCCCCTCCGCGGCCCGCAACAAGGGCGTGCAACTGGCGCGGGGGCGCCATGTGCTGCTGCTCGACGCCGACGACGAGCTGGCGCCCGGGGTGCTGCCCGGCCTCTGCGAACGCCTGCGCGCCCAGCCCGACGTAGACCTGTGGCTGGCCGGGCATGTGGCGGTGCAGCCCGATGGTCGCGAGCGCGAGCATCCCGCCAGTGCCGTTCCCGCCGATGTCTTGCCGCGCTTGCGGGGCTACCTGCTGGACAAACGCATCGCCCTCAGCCACGGCGCCTGCGTGTGCCGCCGCGAGTTGCTGCGGCAGCGGCCGTACCCCGAGCATCTGCGGCACAGCGAGGACATCCCGGTGTTCGCCTACTGCCTGAGCCAGCCTCGGGTGGTGGTGCTCGACCTGATGCTGGCGCGTATCCACAAGCATTCCGACAGCCTGCGGCATAACGCCGAGGCGGCGCACCGCGTCGGCCTGGCCCTGGTGGACGAGGTCTTCCGTCAACTGCCGGCCGACCTGCAAGCGCTCAAGCCCGCCTACAGCGCCCAGCGTTGCCTGTCGCTGTTCCGCACCTGCCTGTTGGCCGGCGACCGCGACCAGGCGCGCGGCTACTACCGCGAGGCGCTGCGCACGGATTGGCGGGTGGCGTTGAAGTGGTCCTACACCCGCAAGGCCATCCGTCTGTGGTTGAGCCGAACCCCATGAAGGTGCTGGCGCTCAGCAGTGTGGGGCGCGAGCCGGATCTGTCCTGCGTCCATGAACGGCTCGGGCAACTGGTCGAGCTCGACTTGCGCATCCTCGGCAAGGACGAGCAGCGCGGCCTGCGCCGCTATCTGCGCGGCCTCGATCTGGGGCGTTATGACCGCGTGCTGCTGGACCTGCACTTCAAGAACATTCGCCGCCAGACCGCCTTCTTGCGGCAGATCCCCGGGCTGTTGATCTACGAGGAAGACGCCTGCCAGAACTACCTGGCCGCCTCCCGTTGGCGCGGGCACTTCAGTCGCTTCTACCGCGCCCTGCCCAACGCCCGCATCGTGGTGACCGGCGCCAGCGTCGCCGAACGCCTGCGCGGCGAGGGGTTCAACGTGCATTTTCTCGCCAAGGGCTACGACCCGCGCACCATCTACTGCGAGGGGCGCGCGCGGGATATCGAGCTGGGTTTCGTCGGGCGTACCGCCAGCGCCGCTTACGGCGGGCGCAAGGAGCTGCTGGAGCGGCTGGCGGCGCAAGAGCCGCTGCAACTGCTGCGCACCGCGCCGGGCCAGCCCTATCGCGAGATGCTCAACCGCATTCGCTACTTCGTCAGCGCCGATGTCGGGCTCGGCGAGTACATGGCCAAGAACTTCGAGGCGATGGCCTGCGGCTGCGTGCTCCTGGCCTGGCGCCAGGGTAGCGAGGAGGCGGCCATCGGCCTGCAGGATGGCGTCCACCTGCTGCTGTATGCCGACCTCGACGAGTTGCGTGGGCACCTCGCCGACCTGCGTGGCGATCCGGCGCGGGCCGAGGCGATCGCCGAGCAGGGATGCCGCTTCGTCGAGGCGCATATGAGCCATGTACACCTGGCCGAGCATCTGTTTGACCTGTTGCAGCAAGCCTGGCCCGAGGTGGGCAAAGTCTCCGCCTGGCAGACCTTGCGCGCGCGCTTCAATTTCTTTTGAGTAGCCTCCATGACGTCCACGAGTGATTCCTCGCAGCCGCTGGTCAGCGTGATCATCGCCTCATACAACCATGCGCCCTATATTGAGGCGAGCATCGAGAGCGTGCTGCAGCAGAGCTACCCGAACATCGAGCTGTTGGTGGTGGACGACGGTTCCCGCGACGACAGCGTGGCGCGCATCGAGGCGCTGCAGAAGGTGCATGGCTTCGACTTTCGCGTGCAGGCCAACAAGGGCCTCTCGCGCACCCTGAACGAGACCATCGAGCGGGCCAGGGGCAGCCTGATCGCCCCCTTCGGCTCCGACGACATCATGTTGCCGCAGCGTATCGCCACCCAGGTGGCTTACATGGCCGACAAGCCCGAAGTGGGCATTTGCGCCGGCGCTATCCAGACCATCGACGCCGACGGCAGGCCCGGCGCCAAGCCGCGCGCGCTGCCGTTTCGGCGGCTGGACTTCGAGGATGTGTTCATGAACCGCAAGCCGGGCGCGCCGGCGCCCACGCTGATGTTTCGTCGGGAGGCGCTGGAGGCGGTCGGTGGCTTCGACCCGGATATTCGCCTGGAAGATGTTTACATCGAGCTGATGATTACCCGCCATGGTTATCGCATCGATGTCATGGAGGATGTACTGGCCTGCTACCGCGTGCATGCCAATAATACTTACAAGCAGCATCGATTCATGGTCGACGCGATGCTGGCCACGCTGGAGCGGTTCGCGGATCACCCGCGCTATGTCGACGCCCGGGGCGCCTATCTGAACTCCATGCTATTGAAAACGGCCAAGCAGGACGTCGAGCTCAGTCGCTGGATTCTGCGGCAACTGCCGTTTTCGGCCTGGCGACTCAAGACGCTCAGGGGCCTGCTACGGCTATTTTTCTCCAGCCACGGCAAGCTGTGACGGGGCGGCTCAGCGACTCATGAGTGCGATGCCTTCCTCCAGGCGCCGTGCATTGTCAGCGCCGCTGGTCTGCGCATAACCGCGAATCCAGGCATCTTTGTGAGTGTGGCTCAGCCAGTCGATATCTTCCGGGTATCGCAGAATGTGCTGCAGGTTGCGGCGTCGCTTCCAGGCGCTCAACGGGGAGGATTCCAGGTGCATGTCCGATACATCGATCAGCGCGAGGCCCTCATCGGGAAGGTAGATGACGTTGCCGAGGTGCAGTGAGCGAAAGTACACGCCCCGCTCGTGCAACTGGCCCAGAAAGGCGCCAAAGCGCATGACGGTTTCTTCCGCCTGAGCATCGGACAGCCCCCTGAGGCGCTGACGTAACGTTTCGCCGGGCAGTGGCGTATAGATAACGGCGCTGAGCTTTGATTCGGGTACCGAAAACAGTTCGTCGATGAGAGGCGCTCTAATACCGCGCTGGTTCAGTGCGTTTGCGTTATCAGCGAAACGTTTGGCCGGCAGTGCCCACAGGCTCGATGAAATAAGCCTCTTGCGCCGGAAGAGTTTCATGAAGTTACCGTCTTTCAATATGGCAACTTTGATTCCGAACCCATCTTGTTCCAGGGTTGTCGCGTCAGCGAGAAGACTCATTAGTTGTGCGCTGGTGATCTTTTTCATCGTGCGTGACGCCTGTTGATGGCCAGTGCGCAACATATGGCCAGCGGCACCCAGATGATGAACCAGCTCTCATTCGGGCGAGACAGGAAGTTGCCGCCTTCGGTGAGGCCGGCACCAATGCCGTAGACCATCAATGCCGAGGCAATCTGGAAGTTGGCTTCGGTGCGGTATTTCAGGACATGCCAGAATGCCTGGGTATACATGACCGTCCAGATCGTCAGGCCGATGAGTCCAAGCTCGAGCAGCACCGCCAGTTCGACGTTGTGCGGATCGTTCATGGGACCGCGCTTCATGCCTGCATCGAAGAGGTAGTTGCTGTCGTAACCGCCGCCCAGCCAAAGTTGACCCAGGGCTTGGCGCAGGGCATCGGCCCAGAGTTCCGGGCGATAGGAAAGCCCTCGATTTAGCAGTGTGTCCGGTGCCAGTGTCAGCAGCAGCACAGTTGCACCACAGACCAATGCAAGCAGGTAGAAGGCGCGCTTGCCGCACATGACGGTCATCCAGATGGAGGTCAGTGCCAGTGCCATCAGGGGGGTTCTGGAGCCGGTGGCTATCAGGGCGCCGAGCAGTGCTAAGGCGCAGATGATCGGCACCACATCATGGCGTTCGTTGGCGGACAGCCACGAGGCGACCCAGTAGGTGCAGAGAAACCCCAGCAGGTGCGAGGTCAACAGTGGGTTGTGCAGCGCTCCGCTGCCGACCATGCGATGGCCGGGAAGCCCGTAGAGGTGGAAATAGACGAGATTGCCCAGCGCCGCGAGCGCACCCAGGCCGGCACCTATTCTCAGGCTCTGCATCAGCAGGTCGTTGTCCTTGAGTGTGATCAGGGCGAAGGCGATGAACAGCATCAGGACATAAAGCGGCCGCTTGAGCAGGCTGCCAGCGTCGTTGTCGGTGGTACTCCAGGTCAGGCTGAATGCTATCCAGACGAACAGCAGCAGATAAGAGCGGATCATCGGTTCGGCGATGATGGCGCGCAGGTCGCGGTACCTGCACAGCGCGGCCAGCAGGGCCGGGGCGGCGATCAGGCCGTAGTAGAATTTCGTGAACTGGCTGCCATCCTTTGCCCAGAACAGACCGGTCAACAGGACGATCACACCCAGCGGCAGAAGACGGCGGACTATGAAGTCGTGAGCACTGTCGAATGTCTTGATCGTCCTGTTCGTCATGGGCTGTTCGCGGCTATTTTGGGGGCGGTAGTCTAAAGTATTTCGGCGTTGATGTGGGCGCGGGAGTGCGGCCCAAACGTGTCGATATGGGGTAGTGCTTTTTGCTAGTATTCGGCCACGATTAATGCCCTGTAGATAGTTTTATCAATGCGTTTTCGAACGCGTTGTTTTGACGATTTATCACGGCTTTGGAGTTTCCGGTTTTGGAGCGTTTATGAGTGTGCCCTTGGTTACAGTGATTATTCCTTCCTATAATCACTGCGACTATATTGAAGCGAGTATTCTTAGTGTGGTCGCGCAGACGCATCCCGCCATTCAGCTTATTGTCATTGATGATGGTTCTGTCGATGGTAGCCAGGCGTTGATCGATGCGCTGGCACAGGAACATGGGTTCACTTTTCTTGCACACGAAAATCGCGGTGTCTGTGCCACATTGAATCGGGCGCTGGCATTGGCCGAGGGCGAGTATGTCGTCACTTTCGGCTCTGACGACATCATGCTGGCGGATCGCATAGAGCGGCAACTGGCGCACATGGTGCAGCATCCCGAAGTGGGCTGTGTCGGGGCCAGAAAGCACATCATCGATGGCCAGGGGCGCCGCACCCAGTCGGCATCCGCGCGTGAACGGGTCAAGTCATATTCGTTTCCCGAGTTGCTGCGCAAGGCGAAGGCCGTGGGCGCGCCGACAGCCATGTACCGGCTCCAGGCCATGCAGGAAGTCGGTGGGTATGATGAGCGAATTACCCTGGAAGACTTTCAAATGAGCCTGCGTATCGCATCTCTGGGATACCGGGTGGATATTTTGCCTTTCCCGGTTACCTGCTATCGCGTGCATGATCGCAATTACAGCAGAAGTTATCGTCGTCACTTTCGCAACGATCTCATGTTGCTCCGCGCATTCAAGGCTCATCCCGATTATCTGTCGGGACGCACGGAGGTCTTCAATCGTTACCTGGGGGCTGCAATCAAGATGGATCTTGTGCACGCCCGGAAGATGTTTTCCCGGTTGCCTCTGACGTACTGGAACCGTTCGACCTGGCGTCGTTACCGTGAATATTG
>NZ_JAOCLK010000030.1:0-59896 GCF_029845265.1 Ectopseudomonas oleovorans | reverse complement strand
AAGCGGCCTGTCGCGAAGGGCAGGTTTCAGCTAAAAGTAGATAAGGGCGCGTTAGCGGAGCTCGTTTTTTTGTCCTGACGAAGTGGTAGATGGGCGAATCGGCGAGACCGAAACTCATATCGCAGGGTATGAGCGCCAAGCCCCGCCCATCAGATACCGAGGGTTTGGTGGTTTGAACGATCTATCCGGATAGCTCCGGTTTGGCACCAGGTTTTTGCTCGTCGGAGTTTTGCGCGCTGGAAGACGCCTCGATAGACGATGGGTTTTCCTCATCCAGCTGGCAAATCGTGCAGTTCTGGCTATCTGGATGATTAGTTTCGACATAGCGAACGCGGCGGCTTCCCGATTGCCGGTTTGCGCTCACGCGGAAACGGGGTCGATCAGGGGTCTTCATATTCAATCCCTCACGTAGCGAAATGGATGCTTGGTAACGTCGCCTGGAGGCTGCGAACGGTGATCGATTCCCCGGGCCTCACGGGGGCTGGCATGACGTGCTCAACCCTCAGGACTGTGCTCAACCTGTTCGCAATAGCGACGGAAATTATCCGTCAGGTCGGGTGGGCATACGCCGCACTGGCGATTCCCCGGCACGGCGTGATCGATGAACGCGGGATAGGGCAAGTTCAGTTCCGCCATGATGTCGCGGAAGCGCTCCAACGTTATCGCTTCACCGAGTCGGGGATTGCGCTGCTTTTCCTGGGCGATGGTCGAGACTCGTCGACCGCTGTAGTCATGGCTGGGATAGACCAGGGTGTCGTCTGGCAGCGTGAACAGCTTGTTTCTAACGCTGTGAAACAGGTCGTCGGCGCTGCCGTTCTGAAAGTCAGTCCTACCGCAGCCGTCGATGAGCAATGCATCACCGCTGAACAGGCGATCAGCGAGGAGATAGGCAAAGTGCCCGTCTGTGTGCCCGGGGGTATGCAAGGGTGTGAACTGCAGGCTGCCGACGATGAAAGGGACACCTTCTTCGATGCCCACATCCGTGCAGGGCAACTTGTCGATAGCCGGCCCCGCGATACGGCAGCCGGTCTGCTTCTTCAGCTCCAGCGCGGCGGTGATGTGGTCGGCATGTATGTGGGTATCCAAGGTGAACGCCAGCTGCAGGTCCAGCCTGGCCAGCTCGGCCAGGTCGCGGTCCGTTGCGGAAATGACCGGGTCGATGAGCACGGCCTGGCCGGTGTCCTCGCACCCGAGTACGTAGGTATAAGTGGACGACACGGGCTCGAACAGCTGGCGAAATATCATGATGGTCTCGGCTAGTGGTGAGTGTTCAGCGGTGCCTGTTCCAGCGCACTGAGCAGTGCATACTTTTCCTGATCGATCTCGCCCCGCGTGCGGATACCCAGCCGGCGCAAGATCGCCAGCGGCGGGCACCAGCCCTGCAAGCCGTGTTGCAGAAGAAACGGCAGCACGACGCCAGGCAGCAGAAACCACTTTCGGTTTGCTGTCAGGCCAAGTAGCAAGCCAGACAGCGCGAGCGAGGAGGCATTGACCTCAAGCACGCGCTCCACGTCCCACTCGCGATCCAGGGCGTCGATACGCTGAAGGATTGCGCTTCGTCCCATCCCGCTGAATCGACGAATGTTCTCGTCCGTTTGCCGATCGATTTCCTGATTCACAGGTTGGGACGTTGAGCGGCGAACCCGGTCCGCCTGGTCATGATTGGTACTGTTTTGCTGTATCGATGACATGTTGATCTCCTGGTTCGCGCCGGCGGGGTGGGCGCGGCGAGGTGAAAAGTCACAGCGATGCCGCATATTTTTAGGACGAGTGCGGGACGTCGAGTTCCGACCGGGCGTCCGCTGTAGCGTCTATACGATCTATTGAAATATATATTGATAAATCGTATTGTCAAATCCACCTGACCCACCTGAACAAAATGGCCCACATGGCAGATCTCGATATCGAAACGCTTCGTCGCAGTGCTGCGGACGCCTGCGGCTTGCTGAAAGTGCTCGGCAACCCTGACCGCCTGCTGTTGCTCTGCCAGCTGACCCAGGGTGAGCACTGCGTGGGTGACCTCGCCAATGCGACGGGCATTGTGCAGCCGACCCTGTCGCAGCAGCTCACGGTGCTGCGCCATAACGGCTTGGTCAGCACCCGACGCGAGGGCAAGCAAGTGCATTACAGCATCGCCAGCCAACAAGCGATGGAGGTTATGCAGGTGCTCTACCGGCTTTACTGTCAGCATCCCGAACGCGAGGAACCCTCGACATGACGATTGACTGGGTACATTTCACACCGTGGTCCTCGCTCGCCGGGGGCGCGCTGATCGGTCTTGCTGCGACCTTGTTTATTCTGTTGAGCGGAAGAATCGCGGGCATTAGCGGCGTGATCGGCGGCTTGCTGCGGCCAGGCAAAGGCGATGTGCTCTGGCGTGTTGCCTTCATTACCGGGCTGGTGATCGCGCCGGTGCTGTTTCAGGCCGCGTTCGAGCAACCAGACATCGACGTAGAGGCGAGCACCTTGACGCTAATCGCGGCTGGTGTGTTGGTCGGGATCGGCACGCGGTATGGCTCCGGTTGTACGAGCGGGCATGGCGTCTGCGGGTTGTCGCGACGGTCGCCGCGCTCGCTGGTCGCGACGGCCGCCTTCATGGCCAGCGGCTTTCTGACCGTGTTCGTCATCCGCCACCTGCTGGGCTGAGGAGTTGCCATGAAATTGCTGAGCGCCTTTGTAGCGGGGCTGATTTTCGGCCTCGGCCTGATCCTGTCAGGGATGGCCAATCCGTCCAAAGTGATCGCCTTTCTCGATCTGGCCGGTCCGTGGGACCCCTCGCTCGCGTTCGTTATGGGCGGTGCGATTGCGGTCGGCAGTGTCGGGTTCTATTTCGCCTCCAAACGGTCCCGGGCGGTGCTGGGAGATGTCATGCGAATGCCCACCGCCACCCGGATCGATCGCCCTCTTGTGCTGGGCAGCCTGGCATTCGGAGCGGGATGGGGGCTGGCCGGCTACTGTCCGGGTCCGGCGGTCGCGACGCTTTTGAGTGGTCGGAGCGAACCCCTGATCTTTGTCCTCGCCATGTTGGCGGGTATGGCGCTCTACGAGTTACAGACACGCTTTTCAGGGAAGCCGCAGTGAAACGTTGCGGTCGCTGTAAATCGAAAGGTGATCCAAGGCTTCCGGAGCGCAACGATGGTTGAGATCGGGCTCGGGCTATTGGTCGGCCTCGTCCTGGCGCTGACCGGGGCGGGCGGCGGCATCCTCACAGTGCCGTTGCTGATCTTCGTGGTCGGGCTCGAGCTGCATCAGGCCGCGCCCATCGGGTTGATGGCGGTCGGACTTGCCGCATGGGTCGGAGCGGTGATTGGCCTACGGGACGGCATTGTCCGTTACAAGGCCGCGGCGTTGATGGCCTGCTGTGGCGTGCTGCTTGCGCCCGTTGGCGTCTGGGTGGCCGCGCGGGTAGCGCACGATGTGCTTGCGGTGGTGTTTGCGCTGGTGATGTTCTGGGTCGCCTTCAGGGCATTCAGGCGCCCACCGAGCGATGACTCGACCCCGAGAGCCGTGCCCTGTCGGCTGAACCCGCAGACGGGCCGCTTTCACTGGACCTCACGCTGTGCAGCGACCGTCGCCGCCTCCGGCACCTTGGCCGGTTTCCTCTCCGGCTTGCTGGGGGTCGGCGGCGGGTTCGTGCTGGTGCCGGCGCTCAGTCGCTTCAGTGATCTGCCGATGCGTTCGATTGCCGCCACGTCGTTGGCGGTCATTGGCCTGGTGTCCGTCAGCGGCGTGTTGTCCGCCGCGCTGACGGGTAGCATTCAGTGGGCAGTGGCGCTGCCGTTCTCGGCCGGTGCGGTGCTGGGGATGTTTGCCGGCCGCACGGTTTCATCTCGCCTGGACGGGCGCGTGCTGCAGCGAGGCTTCGGGTTGGTAGCGGCTGTTGCCGCGTCGGCTTTGTTGCTTCAAGTCGCCTTCTGATCGCGCGCCCGCAGGTAGCAAGCCAGACACCTGCGCCGCGCGACCGGATAAGACGTTAGCCTTCCTGGACCGGCAGGTTTGCCGCCTTCCAGGCCATCCAGGAGCCCGGAACATTGGCCACATCACGAAAGCCGGCCTTCTTGAGGATGCTGGCGGCGATGGAGGCGCGATAGCCGGAGCCGCAGTAGGTGACGGTGGTCTTGTCCGGATCCAGCTCGTTGAGCCGGTCAGCAAGGTGCGCGACGAAGATGTGCCTAGCGCCAGGCACCCGGCCCGCCGCGACCTCTTGAGGGCTGCGTACATCCAGCACCTGCACATCGGGCGCTTCACGACGTGCATTCAGTTCATGAACCGTCCATTCCTGAAGCCTGTTCAGCGGTAGCGCCGCGTTCTGCCAGTCCGTCATGCCGTTGCGTAGATAGCCGCGAATATCGTCAAGGCCTATCCGGTAGAGCTGGGTGACAGCCTGGTGAACATCGTCGGCCGATTCGCCCACCAGCAGGATCGGGCGAGCGTCGTCGAGCATCCAGCCAGCCCAGTTCACGAACTCGTTGCGCAGGGCAATGTTGATCGCCCCGGGCACGTGCCCGCCGCCAAACGCGAGGATCGAGCGGACGTCCACGACCTGCATGCCGCGCGCCGCCAGTGTCTCGAACTCGGACGGCGCGAGTGGCGGTGGTAGGGAAGCGCCCTCCATCTGTACGGCCGAACGCACGTTCAGCTGTTTCAGGCGCGCGTAGTGACGGGGTGGTTCCGGCATGTCCGCCAGTAGCCAATCGATAAACTCGTCCTCGCTCCGCTGCTCGCGCAACGCGGGGTTGAAGAGACGCTCGCTGCCGAGCGTGGAGTGGCGTCGGTCGCCGATGGATTTGCCGCAGGCCGAGCCGGCGCCGTGGCAGGGGTAGATTTCGATCCGGTCGCCAAGGGGCAGGTAGTGATCGAAAAGTGTGTGGTACAGCGCGCCGGCGAGTTTTCGTTCACTGCCTTCGCCCAGCAGGTCGGGGCGCCCGACGTCCAGGTTGAACAGGGTGTCGCCGGTAAACAGCGCGATCGGCTGGTCGCCCTGCTGGGCGTCGAACAGCTGCAGGGAGATGTGTTCTGGCGTATGCCCGGGCGTGTGCATGACTTGCAACGTGGCCTGCCCGAGCTCTATGGTCTCGCCACCGCTGACCTGGCGAAGCTCGAACTCGTAGTTATCCGCGCGACCGCCGATGATCTGTGCCCCGGTGCGCTTCGCCAGCGCCTGGGCGCCGGACACGAAGTCGGCATGGATATGTGTTTCGATGGCGTAGGCGATTCGCAGGCCTCGCGCCTTGGCCATTTGCAGGTAGATATCGATGTCGCGGCGGGGGTCGATGACCGCGGCTACCGCGGCCTTGCTGTCGCCGATCAGATAGGAAATCTGCGCCAGGCCGTCTGTATAAAAAGGTTCGAAAACAAGCATTGCCACCTCCGACGATGGTTAACGGATTGCTCAGTCAACTATTCGGACGGTGTGCGTGGCTGGACGTTCAGGCTATCGAGATGCCGTCATCAGGGAGCGGGAGCCTGCAGGCTGACCACCAGCTCGACGACGAGACCATCCGCCTGCGGTACGAAACGCAGATCGCAGGCACAGCGCTCGGCGATCGCCTTGACAATGGACAGGCCCAGACCACTGCCTTCACCTTCGCCGCTGCGCCAGAAGCGCTCCGTCAGACGCTCGAGCATTTCCGGCGGGATGGCCGGGCCGTGATCCTGCACGCTGAAGCGAACCCGGCTTTCATCCAGCTGGGAGATCGTCAAGCGGATGGTCGTGCCGTCCTGGGTATGGCGGCGGGCATTGTCGAGCAGGTTGCGCAATGCCGCGACCGCCAGGGTGGGCGGCATCGCCAGTGGGCGAAGGGAGACCTCTTGCGCCCCGCACAGCTCGATGTGCGGCCCAGGCTGCTGGCTGGCGTCAGCGATCGCCAGTTGCGCGACTTCGAGCGCCGTGCAACTGAGCCCGTCATCAAAGGACACGCGGCCTTCCACTCGCGCCAGCATGAGCAGCTGTTCGAGGATCCGGTGCAGGCGATCCGTGCCGATCTCGGCCTGGGCCAACGCCCGTTTCGCGGTGTCGCCCTCGGTCATGGCCGCCACCTGGAGGTGGGTCTTGATGGCGGTCAACGGGCTGCGCAGTTCATGGGCGGCATCATCGGTCAGCCGGCGTTCGCGTTCGAGCATTTGCGCGATCCGCGCAAACAGCTGGTTCTGTGTTTCGACAAGAGGCGTCAGCTCTCGCGGCAGCCGTTCGATGTGCAACGGCTCCACTGAATCGGCGCTGCGTTGCGCCAGGGCCATGCGTATTCGTCTGAGCGGCGCAAGGCCGTTGCCGATTCCGATCCACAGCACGATCAGGCTGCCCAGCAACGCGACAAAAACCGGCAACGCCGCGGCCAGGAGCACCGAACGCTGGAGTGCGGTGCGCTCGTCAAGGCGATCGGCCGTGGTGATGCGCATGCCGTTCTGGATGAAGGTGAAACTACGCCAGGCGGTATCGCCGATTATCTGGTCGTGAAAGCCGGTGCGCTGAGCGTCGAGTGCACTGTCTGGCGCCGCATGGCTGCGCGCCAGGATTTCACCCCGCAAAGAGCTGATCTGGCAGGCCAGGCCGTTTTCGATGCCCAGTTGTTCGGCGCTTAGACGGGTGCCTTCGCCCAGTTGCGGTTGCGGCAGTTGCACCAGCAGACCCGCGACCATCCGCGCCGACGCAGCAAGGCGCTGGTCGAGGGACTGCATCAACTGATTGCGAACATCGAAGAGCATCCAGGTCGCGGCCAGCGCCCAGAGCAGCACGAAGGCCGAGCCAAGGGTGAGGGTCAGGCGCAGGCGCAAGCTCATGGGGCGGGTGCCTCGGTGGGTGCCGACGCATGGCCAGCAGGGCCGAGGCGATAACCTATCCCCCTGACGGTTTCGACGATGCCGTTACCCAGCTTGCGCCTGAGATGGTGGATATGGACATTCAGGGCGTTGCTTTCGACGTCATCGCCCAGTCCGTACACGGCGTCCTTGAGCTGCTCGGCCGATAGCACGCGGCCGGGGTTCTGCAGCAGCGCCTGGAGCAGCGCCTGTTCACGGCGCGACAGGTCCACGGGTTCGCCTGCCATGAACGCCGCACAGGCGGCGGGATCGTAGCTCAGCGTTCCATGTTCGATCATCTGCGTCGCCCGACCGGCAGCGCGGCGCAGCAGGGCATGCAGGCGGGCGGCGAGCTCACGCAGGTCGAAGGGTTTGACGAGGTAGTCGTCAGCGCCCGCCTGAAGCCCGGAGACCCTTTCGGTCACTGCATCCCGCGCGGTCAGGATCAGCACAGGCAGCTCGAGGCCGCGGCGGCGCAGGCGCTGCAGAAAGCGCAGGCCGTCTTCGTCAGGCAGACCCAGATCGAGAATCATCAGGTCGAAGCTGGCTGTGCGCAGCAGCGAGTCGGCCTGCCCGGCCGTAGCGGCATGGGCCACGCTGAAGCCCTGGGCTTCGAGCCCGGCGACGATGCCACTGGCGATCAGTGCGTTGTCTTCTGTCAGCAGTACGTGCATGTGGGAATCGCTTGATAGGCAGCAGTCAGTATCGTCCGCCTGGATTAACGGCGCGTTAGCAGATGGTACGCCGAGTTGCTCGTGCCTCAACGCCGCTCAGCCTTACAGGTTGTGTCCGGGCAAGCCTCGTTAATCGCCTCTTAATCCCGAGTCGGCAAGCTCGCCGTCGAATCGGGTAATCGGGTGTTGTGCATGCGAGCGCTTTTTATCTTTCTGGCCTGCTGCCTATGGTCCGTGCAGCTGGCGAACGCTTCGCCGTTCACCTTCGGTCAGAAGCAGCAGGACTTTCTGCCCGTGGACGAAGCGTTCACGCTGCACGTCGAGCAGCCTGACGCTGGCGGAGTCGTGCTGCGCTGGGACATTGCGCCCGGCTATTACCTCTACCAGGAGCGCCTACGATTCGCAGGGCTGGCACCGGGGACCGAGCCCCAGTTGCCGCCTGGCGAGCCCTACCATGACGAGTATTTTGGTGATTCGCGAATCTATCGCGACAGCCTGGAAGTGCAGCTCCCCGATGCGAATATCGCGTCGCTTGAACTCGGCTGGCAAGGCTGCGCCGATGCCGGCCTGTGCTATCCGCCGCAAACCCGCACGGTAGACCTGGGCGGCAGCAGCACGCCTCCGTCCACGCCGGTTCAGGCCGACGACCAGGCCTTGGCCAGCGGGCTACAGCAGCAGTCGCTGGGCTGGAGCCTGCTGATCTTCTTCGGACTCGGCCTGCTGCTTGCCTTTGCGCCCTGTTCGCTGCCGATGCTGCCTATCCTGGCCGGCATCGTGGTGGGTAGCCAGGCCGGGCCTCGCCGCGGCATGGCCCTGGCTGGCGCCTACGTATTCAGCATGGCGCTGGTCTACGCCGCCCTTGGGGTGGTGGCGGCGCTACTGGGTGCGAATCTGCAGGGATGGCTGATGCAGCCGTGGCTGATCGCAAGCTTCGCTGGCCTGTTCGTGCTCCTGTCGCTGCCCATGTTCGGCTTCTTCGAGCTGCAACTGCCGGCCGGCCTGCGTGATCGGCTGGAGCAGGCCGGCCGCCAGCGCCGGGGCGGCAGCCTCGCCGGGGCCAGCGCGTTGGGTGTGTTGTCCGGGCTGCTGGTGGGCCCTTGCATGACCGCACCGCTGGCCGCGGCGCTGCTGTACATCGCCCAAAGCGGCGACGCCCTGAACGGTGGCCTGGTGTTGTTCGCGCTGGGCCTGGGGATCGGTACGCCGTTGGTGCTGCTGGTGACAGTGGGCAATCGCTTCCTGCCCAAGCCTGGGCCGTGGATGGATCGCGTCAAGGTGTCCTTCGGTTTCCTGTTTCTGGTCGCCGCCCTCTACGTGCTGCGTCCGCTGTTGTCCGACCCACTCTGGGTAGGGCTGTGGGGCGCGCTTCTGGTCGTGGGCGCCAGCGGGCTGTTGCACCTGTCGCGGGAACTGGTGCGGCATCAGGCGCTCAGCCGCGCGGTGGCGTCGCTGGCTGGTATATGGGGCGTAGCGTTGCTGCTCGGAGCGGCTGGCGGCGCACAGGACGTCTTGCGGCCGCTCGGTGTATTCACGGGCAGCGTTGCGTCCTCGCAAGGTGCAGAGCCTGCACACGGATTTGTCGGCTTCAGCGAGCCGGCCGACCTTGATCGTGAGCTGGCTGCCGCCAGGGCCGCGGGCCAGTGGGTGCTGGTGGACTACTACGCCGACTGGTGCGTGTCCTGCAAGGTCATGGAAAAGGAGGTGTTCGGCGACGCGCAGGTGCAGGCGGCGCTAACTGGCGTGCGGATTCTGCGGCCGGACGTGACGCAGACCGATCCCGCCAGTCGTGAGCTGCTGAACCGCTATCAGGTCATGGGGCCGCCGACGTTGCTCTTCATCGGCCCGGACGGGGAAGAGCGACGTACCCAGCGCATCACTGGCGAGGTCGATGCGAATCAATTTCTGAACAGATGGAACCAGACTATGGAGCGTGGCTGATGCTGACGATCAACCTGGGGCCACTGGCACTTGCCGTCCCACATGTGCTGATGCTGGTGAGCCTGTTTATAGCGATGCTGACCGGCTGGTGGGTTGGGCGGCGCAGCGAGCGGAATCCGGAACAACAGCTCTTCAGGCTGCTGCTGGTGGCGCTACTGGTCGCGCGGCTGGCCTTCGTGCTGGTGTACGTCGAGCATTTCCGAGATGAGCCCTGGCGCGTGATCGACATACGTGACGGCGGTTTCATTGCCTGGCCGGGCTTGGTGGTGGCCGTTCTGTTGGGTTCCTTGCTGGCCTGGCGCGACAGCGGGCTGCGCCGACCGCTGGGCGCAGCGGTGCTGGTGGGTGTGCTCAGCTGGGGGTTCGGGACCCTTGCGTTGCACGCGTTCGAGCAGGGCACGCGACTGCCTGAGATGGGCCTGCGGGACAACCAGGGTAAACCCGTCGCCTTGCAGGATTACGTTGGCAAGCCCCTAGTAGTCAACCTGTGGGCCACCTGGTGCCCTCCTTGCAGACGAGAAATGCCAGTCCTTGCGCAGGCGCAACAAGACAACACCGACGTGACCTTTCTGTTCGTCAACCAGGGCGAGGGCGAGCGATTGATTGCCGACTTCCTCGACGGCGAAGGGCTCGGCCTGGAAAACGTCCTGCTCGATACCGGCGGTCGTCTGGGCCAGCACGTAGGGTCTGCGTCGCTGCCCACCACGCTTTTTTATGACGCCGAGGGACGCCAGGTTGGCAGCCACCTCGGCGAGCTGTCCCGTGCCAGCCTGGCGCGCGCCCTTGAGCAACTAGAGGTTAAAACCCAGCCATGAAACCGGTACGTTCACTTTCGTTTTTTATCTCAACGCTCGCCTTACTGCCGACGCCCTGGGCGCTGGCCGAAGCGCTGCCTCCCGCGGTTCAGGCCATTGAAGCGCGCGGAGCCAAAGTGGTCGGCAGTTTCGACGCGCCGGGCGGATTAAAGGGCTACGCGGCGCGTTACAACGGACAAGGCATTGCGCTGTATCTGACACCGGACGGTGATCATGTCGTGATCGGCAGTTTGCTGGACGCCGCTGGCGAAGACCTGACCAAGGCACCGCTGGAAAAGCTGGTGTATGAGCCGATGAGCAGCGAGATGTGGCAGCGGCTCGAAAGCAGCACCTGGATTGCTGACGGCGCGGCTGAGGCGCCACGGGTTATCTACATGTTTTCCGACCCGAACTGCCCGTTCTGCAATATGTTCTGGAAACAGGCGCGGCCCTGGGTCGAAGCGGGTGACGTTCAGCTTCGCCACGTGATGGTCGGCATGCTGCGCCCGGACAGCGCCGGTAAATCCGCGGCACTGCTGGCCGCGAAGGACCCTGAGGCGGCGCTCAATGAGCACGAGGCCGCGGGCAAGGCCAGCACGCTCAAGGCCATCAAGCGTATCGCGCCCGAGGTGAATGAACAGCTTGAGGCGAACCTCACCCTGATGGGCGAAATGGGCGCCTCGGCCACCCCGGCTATCTATTACCTAGATGAGCAAGGGCGTCTGCAGCAGCATCAGGGCGCGCCTCGTCCCGAGGCGTTGAATGGCATCATGGGGCCGTTGTCCAAACGCTAGCAACACGACACGGTCAGTCAGCACCGGCACCTATAACAAGAATGATCTGGAGGCTACATGAACGTCCCCCTCTGGCCCTTGGCCGGGCTCTTCCTTGCGATTTCGGTGTCCGCGCACGCCGCGGATGCCGCTGCGGTGTACAGCAAAGGCGGGGCCAACACCGCCGCGATGGCGTGCGCTACCTGCCACGGCGCCGAGGGCGAAGGCATGGCCGCTGCGGGATACCCCCGTCTGGCCGGCTTGTCGGCGAATTACATGCGCAAGCAACTGGCTGATTTCGCATCCGGTGCGCGGGCGAATCCAATCATGCAGCCCATTGCGGCAGCCTTAAGCCGTGAGGAAGCCGAGGCCGTCTCGACGATGCTGGCTGACAAGCCGCAACCGCAGGTCGAGCGAATCGACCGCACCGCGTTGGTCGACGGGCCTAGCGAAACCCTTGCGCTGCGCGGCGCCTGGGAACGCAACATCCCCGAGTGCGTTGCCTGCCACGGCCCCAGCGGAACGGGCGTCGGCGACGCCTTCCCACCGCTGGCCGGGCAGTCGGCACAGTACCTGTCGTCTCAGTTGACCGCCTGGCGTCAGGGCACCCGCAAGAACGACCCCAACGACTTGATGGGCCACATCGCGCGTAGCTTGACCGAGGACGAGGTAATGGCGGTCTCGACATACTTCGCAGGCCTGACCGACAAAGGAGCAGCCAAATGAAGCCCCATACAAGCGCACTGCTGTTGATGTCATTGGCCTTCCCGGTGCTCGCGGACGACATCGCGATGGAAGATCAGTCGCAGATCCTGACCGGGGCCGGTGATCCCGCCAGCAGCAAGTACTTCCAACCGCCCAAGGAAAGCGAACTGCCTGACAACGCCTACGGGCAGTTGGTACAGCAAGGGCGCGCCATATTCGTCGATACCAAGACGCATGCGCCCGACTATGTGGGCAACGGCCTGGCCTGTGCGAACTGCCACCTCGAACAAGGCCGGAAAGCCAACTCTGCGCCGCTCTGGGCTGCCTACACCATGTACCCGGCGTACCGAAAGAAGAACGACAAGGTGAACAGCTATGCCGAGCGCCTTCAGGGCTGTTTCCAGTTCAGTATGAACGGCAAGGCACCCGAGGCTGACGGCCCCGTTATCGCCGCGCTTTCAGCCTATTCCTACTGGCTTGCAACCGGAGCACCCACGGGGCAAGAGCTGCCCGGTCGGGCCTATCCGGAAGTGCCACAACCCGAAGGCGGCTACGACCTGGCGAAGGGAGAACAGGTCTACGACGCACAGTGCGCCGTCTGTCATGGGCCAAACGGGGAAGGGCAGAAGTCTGGTGACCTTTATGTATTCCCGCCACTCTGGGGGGCGGACTCGTTCAACTGGGGTGCTGGCATGCATCGAATCAACACGGCTGCGGCGTTCATCAAGGAAAACATGCCACTGGGCAAAGGCGGCACCCTGTCAGATGAAGACGCCTGGAACGTGGCGGCCTTCATGAACAGCCACGAGCGACCGCAAGACCCGCGCTTGATTGATGGCTCAGTCGAGAAAACTCGAGATAAGTACCACGCCAATGACGGCGTGAACCTTTACGGCAAGACCGTTAACGGCAAGATGTTGGGTAAGGGTATCTGACAGCCAAGGCGCTGGTGTCGCTACCTGCGTTTTGCGGTCGATTATCTCAACTCATGGCTTAGGTGGGCCGCTTACCGGGCTGTCCGCTTTTGGCCGAAAGCGGTCGTCTAGTACTGTAACTCCTCGTACTGGCCGGTAGCGTATCAAGTGGCATCGTTCAGCTAACGAAGCGTTCCGAGTCGACCCCGAACCAGAAACGGCATGAGATTTACCGGGGTGACGCCAGTCGGGGCATGCCAGCGAATATCGCCGAAGGGGTCAAAAGGAGCTAAGACGATTTGGTCACTAAGTGCAGGATATATCGGATTGCTATCTTGAGTAGCTAATACATGTTTGTTTGGTCGCTTGTTCATATAAATGATTCATCTATATAGAGGCGACCAAGACTTAGTGGTAACGCTAACCGCCACACTGGTTATCGTCGAAATAGACAAAGGCCAACTTGTTGCCGTCAGGATCACGAACATAGGCTGCGTAGAATCCCGTTCCGTACTCAGGTCTGGGGCCAGGAGAGCCTTCGTCAGTACCTCCGTTCTCAAGCGCGAGTTCAAAGAGTCGCCCTATTAGCGCTGGGCTCTCCGTGAGTAACGCCGTCATGGTTCCATTGCCGGGGCGTGCTTCCTCTTGGTTATAAGGAAGACAAGCGTGAAAGGTGGGGGTCCGGTTGCCCGGAACTCCCCAAGCAACCGATCGCTCGTCCCTCCACGAAATTTCCAACCCCATTGCTGAGAATATAGGTTCGTAGAAACGCGCTGAACGGTTCAGATCGGTCGTTCCGACCATTGTATATGCAATCATCCTTCCCTCCCAATCTCGCTGAAAAAAGGAGTAATAACCGAAGTGTAAAAAGCGCTGGTCATATGACATTTAGCCGAAGGCGTTCTCTTCAAGGCATCGAA
Source organism: Ectopseudomonas oleovorans (assembly GCF_029845265.1). Taxonomy (NCBI): domain Bacteria; kingdom Pseudomonadati; phylum Pseudomonadota; class Gammaproteobacteria; order Pseudomonadales; family Pseudomonadaceae; genus Ectopseudomonas; species Ectopseudomonas oleovorans. The sequence continues at coordinate 46,380 of NZ_JAOCLK010000030.1, read as the reverse complement.
GCAGATACCGCGCATGATCAGTCTACTGAGGAAACATCATTCAAGACTAGCGCGGCGTTGCTAGAAGAATAAGCGGCTTGCGCTAGCATTAAGCTGGGCGCGACAACAGACATCTAGTTGGGCGGCACCTGAAGGTTTCGACCAGCCACATAACGGCCTGGGTTAATCGACGGGCAAGAGTAGAATGTCTCCTATAGTCCGCTAGTGTGCGCTCTCTTGCTTGGATGGCATTACGTTCTGGCCCAACGTTACTGTAGCGAATCCGCAGCAGTATCAATCAAAGCCTCCTGTATCCCGCGTGAAGAAAGACGCTACGTTGCGCCCGTTCTTCCACGGCTTCGCTTGCCGCCCCGCTACGGCAGATTCGAAGCATTCATCGAAATGTCATCATTTAGAAGCAGTGCGTTAACAAGGAATTTCTACCCTTTGCATCGCGAACCGCAATTGTGCGGCCAGCAATATTGCGAAAGGTGATCAAATGACGCCCCATCCGATACAGGACGCCGTGCTGCGGGTCGACCGGTTGAGCGTCGTCTACCCAGGCGGCGTGACAGCCCTACGCGATACCTCGATTGCATTTCGGCGTGGTGAGTTCACCGTGCTGCTTGGTCTCTCGGGCGCAGGCAAGTCGACCTTGCTCCGTAGCCTCAATCGACTCGTCACGCCCACTCGCGGCAGTGTCACCAGCGAGCTCGGTGAGCTCGGCAGCGGCTCGGCCTTGCGTCAGCATCGTCGGCGTACCGCCATGATCTTTCAGCACCACCAGCTAATCGAACGTCAAAGCGCACTGGCTAATGTGCTTACCGGTCGGCTGGCCTTTCACAACACGCTCCGCTCGCTGTTTCCTCTGCCGCGTGCCGATCAGGAGATTGCGCTCAGTTGCCTCGCTCGGGTCGGTCTGGCAGACAAGGCGCTAAGCCGGGTGGACAAACTGTCCGGTGGCCAGCAGCAGCGGGTAGGCATCGCGCGTGCGCTAGCGCAACAGCCGGCGATCATTCTGGCCGATGAGCCGGTAGCCAGTCTCGACCCGGCCACTTCGGTCCGTGTTCTCGGACTGCTGCGCGACATCTGCAAGGAAGACGGCATCACCGCCATCGTTTCGCTGCATCAACTCGAATATGCCCGCCGCTTCGCCGATCGCGTCGTCGGGCTGGCCGATTCTCAGATCGTTTTCGATGCCGCGCCCTCGGAACTCACCGATGCGCAGCTTGAGCGCATCTATGCAGGCCGCTCTACGACTCAGCCAGCAACTGCTCCGGCTGAAACCCCTGTCATGCTCGCACCTTAACTGGAGATGTCCCGATGAAACGCTTATCCGCGCTCTTATTGACCTGTTTGCTGTCCGCTGTTTCAAGTCTGTCCGCCGTAGCGGCCGATGCCGATCCGGATGTGCTAAAGGTTGCGCTGCTGCCGGACGAAAACGCCTCGGAGTTGATCAAGCGAAACCAGCCGCTGAAGGATTATCTGGAAGAGCATCTGGACAAGAAGGTGCAGCTGATCGTAACCACCGACTATTCCTCGATGATTGAGGCGATGCGCTTTGGCCGTATCGACCTGGCGTATTTCGGTCCGCTGTCCTACGTCATGGCCAAAAGCAAAAGCGACATCGAGCCCTTCGCTGCCATGGTCATCGACGGCAAGCCGACCTATCGCTCAGTGATTATCGCCAATGTGGCGTCAGGCGTGAATGAGTATGCCGACCTTAAGGGCAAGAAGATGGCCTATGGTGACCGGGCATCGACGTCCAGCCATCTGATTCCCAAAACCGTGCTTCTTGAGACGGCCGAGCTGACGGGTGGGCAGGACTACGAACAACATTTTGTGGGCACGCATGACGCCGTTGCCGTCAACGTGGCGAACGGAAACGCCGATGCGGGTGGGCTGTCGGAGGTAATTTTCAATCAAGTAGCCGAACGTGGCCTAATCGATCCGAGCAAGGTGAAAGTACTTGGTTACAGCGGCGAATATCCCCAATACCCCTGGGCGATGCGCTCGAACCTGAGCCCCGAGCTGAAAACCAAGGTGCGGGATGTATTCGTCGGTATCGACGATCCCGAAGTGCTGCGCAACTTCAAAGCCGAGGCCTTCGCGCCAATCACCGACGCCGACTACGATGTGATTCGCAACATGGGATCGCTGCTCGGCCTCGACTTCGCCACGATGTGAGCACCGATATGTCTACTCATCATGACGTGCAGGCGCTGCCTGCAGAGCAACGCGAGCACATCCTTCGAGGCTTCGGCCTCGGTTGGTGGCGCCAGCTGGGGCAGGTGGCAATTGTACTCGGAGTGGTGCTGTTGGCCTGCTGGTACGTGGGGCTGCTCGATGCCACCACGCTGCTGAACGGGCTGCCCTCCATCGCGACCCTGGCAGGCGAGGCCATGCCGCCAGACTTTTCGGGCTATCGAAGCTGGATTCGCCCGTTGATCGACACGCTGGCGATGAGCATCGCCGGCACGGCCATCGCAGTGGTGTTCTCGCTGGTGGTGGCCTTCGTTGCAGCGCGCAATACGGCGCCGCACCCCCTTGTGTTCGGTGTTGCCCGGGTGCTGCTCAATGCCCTGCGGTCGGTGCCGGAGCTGATCATGGGCATCATCTTCGTTGCAGCCGTAGGGTTCGGCGCCTTGCCGGGCGTGCTTGCCCTGGGTCTGCATTCGATCGGCATGGTCGGCAAGTTCTTCGCCGAGGCCATCGAGCACGTCGACGAAGCGCCGGTGGAAGCCGCTCGGGCGGCGGGGGCTACGCCGATGCAAGTGCTGCTGCACGCGGTTTTGCCACAGGTGACTCCACAGTTCGCCGACGTGGCGATCTACCGCTGGGAATACAACTTTCGCGCCTCCACCGTGATGGGCATGGTTGGCGCCGGCGGTATCGGCTTCGAACTCATGGGCTCGCTGCGCATCATGCAGTACCAGGAGGTTGCAGCAATCCTGCTGGTCATCCTGGCCATGGTCACGCTAGTAGACGCCTTCAGTGGCGTGCTGCGCAAACGTTTCAAATAGGACAAACCATGCTGCCGAAACTCGTTATAACTCACCGAGTACACGATGAGATCCTGCAACTGCTGGCGCCACATTGCGAGCTGATGACCAACCAGAGCGACAGCACGCTGACGCGCGAGGAAATTCTGCGCCGCTGCCGCGATGCTCAGGCGATGATGGCGTTCATGCCCGATCGGGTCGATGCAGAATTTCTCCAAGCCTGCCCCGAGCTGCGTGTGGTCGGCTGCGCGCTCAAGGGCTTCGACAATTTCGATGTGGACGCCTGTACTGCCCGCGGGGTCTGGTTGACCTTCGTGCCTGATCTGTTGACGGTCCCGACTGCCGAGCTGGCGATCGGACTGGCGGTGGGGCTGGGGCGGCATCTGCGCGCAGCAGATGCGTTCGTCCGCTCTGGCAAGTTCCAGGGCTGGCAACCACAGTTCTACGGCACGGGGCTGGATAACGCGACGGTCGGCATCCTTGGCATGGGCGCCATCGGACAGGCCATGGCTGAGCGCTTGCAGGGATGGGGCGCGACCCTGCAGTACCACGAGGCGAAGGCTCTGGATACACAAACCGAGCAACGGCTCGGCCTGCGCCAGGTGGCGTGCAGCGAACTCTTCGCCAGCTCGGACTTCATCCTGCTGGCGCTTCCCTTGAATGCCGATACCCAGCATCTGGTCAACGCCGAGCTGCTTGCCCTCGTACGGCCGGGCGCTCTGCTTGTAAACCCCTGTCGTGGTTCGGTAGTGGATGAAGCCGCCGTGCTCGCGGCGCTTGAGCGAGGCCAGCTCGGCGGGTATGCGGCGGATGTATTCGAAATGGAAGACTGGGCTCGCGCGGACCGGCCGCGGCTGATCGATCCTGCGCTGCTCGCGCATCCGAATACGCTCTTCACTCCGCACATAGGGTCGGCAGTGCGCGCGGTGCGCCTGGAGATTGAACGTTGTGCAGCGCAGAGCATCATCCAGGCGTTGGCAGGTGCGCGCCCAATCAACGCTGCGAACCGTCTGCCCCAGGCCGAGCCTGCCGCATGTTGAATCCGGTCTGGCTGAAGAGCCTGGTAGCGATCGTTCAAACAGGCAGTTTTCAGAGCGCGGCGAGGGCGTTGGGGCTGGCCCAGCCGACGGTGTCGCAGCACTTGCAGAAGCTTGAAGAGCAGGTCGGCGTAACGCTGGTGCAGCGCAGTCGTAGCGGCTGCCAGCCTACCACACGTGCGCTGGCCTTCATGCCGCATGCGACCGCCTTGCTCGACATGCACGCCCGGGCGCTAGAAGCCCTGCATGGAAATAGTGAGCGCGTCGGGGCCAGCTCCAACATCGGCACCTACCTTCTCCAGCCATTCGTGCGCAGCTATCTGACGACCGCAAATGAGAGGGGCGAGGTGGATCTGCGCATCGCCGCCAACCCGGATGTGGCCGACCAGCTACTGGCGGGCCAGCTCGACGCCGCGATCATGGAATGGTGGCTACCTCACCCCGACTTCGAACACCGCCTCTGGCGGGTCGAGCCGCTGGTACTTATCGTCAGCCCCGACCATCCGCTGGCTGAAGCAGGGTGCATAGAACGCGATCGTCTGGTGGACCTGCCGATGCTGGGAGGTGAACCGGGTAGCGGTACCGGACGGCTTCTGACCGAATACTTTGGCGAGCTGGGCGTGCCTCGCAGCGGTATGCAGCTAGGCAGCACCGAGGCAGTCAAACAAGCAGTCAGGGCGGGACTCGGCGTGTCGTTGGTGATGGCTTCCGCAGTACAAGACGAAGTTCGCAGTGGCGCGCTGGTAGCTCTTCCCATCCCGGGGCTTGAAAAGCGTCTCCAACTGATCTGGCGCAAACCGCCCGGAAATCTGCACCCGCCGGGATTTGTGCGGCACTTATTGGCCGATAGCAGTCCTTCACTAGCGGCTGCTGCCGGCCAGAAGCGCCAATACCCCGCCGCTCAGCTACATCAGTAAAGCTGCACCAGTGCCGGTTGCTGGCTGATGATTGGCGCTTCACATGCCTTCATGATAACTGTATAAAAACACAGTAATCTTGAGCAGGCATCCCTCAATGGCAACCGCAGTATTTGTCGGTCCCCTGAGCAGTTCGGCTATAGAGCTGCCCTTTTTTTCTTTCCGCATTCCGGCCGGCTTCCCGAGCCCTGCGCAGGACCATCTTGAGCAGAAGCTATCCCTAGATGAGCTGCTGGATATCGACGCGCCTCACACATACCTGGTGCGCGTGATCGGCGACAGTATGACCGGCGTGGGGATCTTTGAGGGTGACATCCTCATAGTCAGCAAGGCACTGCCCGTGCAGCACGGCGATATTGTTGTGGCTGAGCTGAACGGGGAAACCTTTGTCAAACGCCTTTCGCGCCAAGGCCTGCAGTACGTGCTGTGCTCCGAAAATCCCAAGTACCCACCGCGCTTTGTGATAGAGGGCGATGAGCTGGTGATCTGGGGTGTAGTAACAGACAGTCTGCGGCGACATCGGCGCCATGCATGAGCCCACTATTGCCCTTATTGACTGCAATAGCTTCTATGCAAGCTGTGAGCGTGTGTTCAGACCAGACCTGCGCCGCACGCCCATCGTGGTACTGAGCAACAACGATGGCTGTGTGATTGCCCGCTCTGCAGATGCCAAGCCCTATGTGAAAATGGGTGCGCCCTGGTTCGAGATAAAGAACGATGTAAGGCGCTGGGGCATAGTCCCTTTCTCAAGTAACTACGCGCTGTATGGCGACATCAGCGAACGAGTGATGACAGTTATCGAAAGTCTCGTTCCGGCGCTGGAGGTGTACAGCATTGATGAGGCCTTTGCCGACTTGACCGGCATGCCTGGCTCAATGGAGGCGCTCGGCCGAGAGATCCGAGCCCAAGTTCTGCAGCGCACAGGTATCCCAACTGGCGTTGGCATTGCGCATACCAAGACCCTAGCAAAGCTGGCTAACTATGCCGCTAAAAAGTGGCAGGCGCAGACCGGAGGTGTGGTTGATCTGCGCGACCCGGAGCGGCGCGACAAGGTGCTCAAGGTAACGCCGGTTGAGGAAGTGTGGGGCGTTGGCCGTCGCATGACTGCGCATCTACAGGGCATGAGCATTAAGACAGCTTGGGAGTTATCGCGTGCCGATCCCTGGGCCCTGCGTAAGCAATTCAGCGTAGTGATCGAGAAAACAGCTCGCGAGTTACGCGGCACTGCCTGCCTCGCGCTGGAGGAAGTCGCGCAGCCTAAGCAGGAAATCTGCTGCAGCCGCGCATTTGGTAAGCGCCTGCGCGAGATCGGACCGATCCGTGAGGCGGTCGCCACCTACGCCGCCCGAGCCTGTGAAAAGCTGCGTGCTCAGCAGTCCCTCACTAAGCGGGTGCGCGTGAGTATCCGCACCGGCATGTTCAAATCGGATGAAGTGAAGTACGCGAAGGGCATTATTTGCGAGCTCCCATACCCAACAGACGACACGCGTGTGATTACCCGCGCCGCCATGGCTGGGATTGATCATCTGTTCAGGGATGGATTCGCATATGCCAAGGCCGAGATCCTGCTGCTGGATCTACGCCAGCGTGGCGAGTTCACTGACGATCTGTTTGCAGAGACTCAGCCGGTGATCGCAGAGCAAGTGATGGGTGTGCTCGATGAGATCAACGCCAAGTGGGGGCGCGGAACGTTGCGGCCGGGCAGAGTAACCATAGCGCCGGGCTGGGGAATGAAGCGCGACATGATGAGTCCGAGCTATACCACTCGGTGGGATCAGCTGTGGACGGTGAAGGCAGTGTAGAAAAAAAGGAAAGGCCCGGTGTCGCAGGATTACCTGCGGCACCGGGCTTTTTTTGTGCCTGAAATTAATGGGGCAAAATTGGGGCAAGTTATACGCCACTACATGCCACCCAATGCCGTTTAAGGTGCGCTCTTGTTTGTTGCTTATTAGCTTGAAGCCTTTACGCGCCGGGCCTTTCGCGCATTTCTCAGGGTTACTGCCACACAATCGGGGTGTGGGCGGAGAGATCGGTCATGCCGGGCCTTACGTGCGGTGGGTGTGACGAAGCCGAGAATTTTCCCACACTTCGACCGTTGCGTGGGTGCGATTCGTTGTTGATTCGGACTCAGCCGGGTATCTATGTCCGGCCTGGGATGGCGTCTCTGGTCGGAACCCCCGCGTCGCCTTCCTGCCTGAGTCTTTCTTGTTCCTGCGCAACGATTCGCAGGTGGCGGAGTCTGTGGTCTCCATCGACCGTGCAAGCTGTGTAGGGTTTGCAGCTCACGATGGAGGTATGAATATGGACAGAATCAGCGAGTTGGCTGAGCTACTGGGCGAGGCTCTAAAGACGCAGGGGGCTCAAGTCACCACGGCTGAGTCGTGCACGGGAGGTGGTATCGCTGAGGCCATCACGCGCATCCCCGGCTGTTCGGCCTGGTTCGAAGCCGGCTATGTCACCTATTCCAATGCACAGAAGAGCAAGCAACTGGCAGTTCCGGCCGAATTGTTCAGCAGTGTGGGCGCCGTCAGCCGCGAAGTGGTCGAAGCGATGGTGCGTGGCGCTCAAGCCAATAGCGGGGCGCGCTATGCGGTGGCTGTCAGCGGGGTGGCGGGGCCGGGCGGTGGCTCTGTGGAGAAACCGGTCGGTACCGTCTGGTTGGCCTGGGGCGATGGCGAGCGTCTTTTCAGTGTGCGCAAGCAGTTCGCTGGTAACCGCGATGAGGTGCGCCGACAAACGGTCGAGGCCGCTCTGGCGGGGCTTCTGCGCCTGTTGGAGGAGGAAAATCCGCTTGTGGGGTAGGCGGGCGACTTGCCCTGTGGAATAATACTGGCTACTTATACAGTTGTCGGCGGCCCTCGAGGCCCTTGTTAATACGTGAGGATGGTAATGGACGAGAACAAGAAGCGCGCGTTGGCGGCTGCCCTGGGTCAGATCGAGAAGCAGTTCGGCAAGGGTGCGGTCATGCGCATGGGCGACCATGAGCGTCAGGCCATTCCGGCCATCTCCACCGGTTCGCTGGGGCTGGATATCGCGCTGGGCATCGGCGGTTTGCCAAAAGGCCGTATTGTTGAAATCTACGGCCCAGAATCCTCCGGTAAGACCACGCTGACCTTGTCGGTGATCGCCGAAGCGCAGAAGCTTGGCGCCACCTGTGCCTTCGTCGATGCCGAGCACGCACTGGATCCGGATTATGCCGGCAAGCTCGGCGTCAACGTCGATGACCTGCTGGTATCGCAACCGGACACCGGTGAACAGGCGCTGGAAATCACCGACATGCTGGTGCGCTCCAATGCCATTGACGTGATCATCGTCGACTCCGTGGCGGCTCTGGTGCCCAAGGCGGAAATCGAAGGCGAAATGGGTGACATGCACGTCGGTCTGCAGGCGCGCCTGATGAGCCAGGCGCTGCGTAAGATCACCGGTAACATCAAGAACGCCAACTGCCTAGTGATCTTCATCAACCAGATTCGCATGAAGATCGGTGTGATGTTCGGAAGCCCGGAAACCACCACCGGTGGTAACGCGTTGAAGTTCTATGCCTCGGTTCGATTGGACATCCGTCGTACCGGCGCGGTGAAGGAAGGCGAAGAGGTCGTGGGTAGCGAAACCCGCGTGAAGGTTGTCAAGAACAAGGTCGCGCCACCGTTTCGTCAGGCCGAGTTCCAGATTCTCTATGGCAAGGGCATCTACCGTAATGGCGAGATCATCGATCTCGGCGTGCAACAGGGTCTGGTCGAGAAGTCGGGTGCCTGGTACAGCTACAAGGGCAACAAGATCGGTCAAGGCAAGGCCAATGCGGCCAAGTACCTGGAAGACAACCAGGAAGTGGCGCGCGAGATCGAAGGTCTGATTCGCGAGAAGTTGCTGGTCAGCAGTGCTCCGGCCAAGGCTCCGGCTGCCGATCTGGCTGATGCTGAAGTCGACTTCTAAGTCGTCAGAGCATGACCGTCGTACTGGATAACCCGCTCGCCGTCAGGCGGGCGGCCATGGATCTGCTGGCGCGACGTGAGCATGGGCGTGTCGAGCTTACGCGCAAGTTGCGCAAGCGTGGCGCCCCCGAGGACATGATCGACACGGCCTTGCAGCAGCTGTCAGAGGAGGGCTTGCTATCCGAGGCCCGCTATCTGGAAAGCTTCGTCGCTTATCGTGCGCGTGCTGGTTACGGTCCGCTGCGTATTCGTGAGGAGCTCGGCCAGCGTGGGCTCGCGCGTGGTGATATCGATCAGGCTCTGAATGAAAGTGGTATCGACTGGTTCGAGCAGTTGCGTGAAACCTGGCAGCGCAAGTTTGCCGGTCGGCTTCCGGGTGATGCTCGTGAGCGTGCTCAACAAGGCCGGTTCCTGGCCTACCGTGGCTATTCGCTGGATATGATTGGGCGTCTGTTGCGCGGTTGCGACGAATAGCTCGTCAGTCTGCTCAGGCTGGCTGAACGGCCAACTGACGTAGATGGCTCGGCACGTCTTGTGCGCCGGCCAGGCGCAGTCCCTCGCCAAGCGCAGTGGCTTCCTGATGCTCTTTGGGCAGGAGGAGGAACTCTGGGGTGCCGGCTTTCTTCAGTAGTGACAGGCGCGCATAGGGTATGCCGTTGTCCAGTAGCAGTCCCATGAAGCTGGGGTCGCTCCAAGCCGCTTCTGGCATGGCCAGTACGTGATAGCGCTTTTGCAGGTTGTCCAGGCCCGCTTCATTCAAACGATAGCGAACCAGATTGGCTGGCAGCAGCACTTCCAGTTCGCGTCTGCGCGCATAGGCGATTGCTCCAGCGAAGGCTTCGCCTTGCACATCCCCTGACCAGAAGGTGCGTGAGCCGCGCCAGTTGGCCTGACGCAGCTCGATCGGTTCGCCAGCGAGAAAACGCGGCAACGCCAGGCCGATGGTTTTGACGAAATCCTTGTAGCTGATGATGCGCACCTGCTTGCAGTGTTCGCTTGCTGCGTAGTCTTCGAAGCTCACGTAGCCTGGCGCAGGGCAAGGGTAGGCGAAGCCGTCGATCAGGCGCAGATCGAAAGTCTGCAGTTGCTGCATTTGCGCTTCCACTACTTGAGTCAGCGCTGAATGTGCCTGTGCTTTGTCTTCCTGTACCGGGCCGGAGAGTGCGCCGCGAGGCAGGTTGAGCAGAAGCTGCAATTGCGGGCCGTCATGCCAACCAATACTTTCGACCGCTGCAGGCAACGGTTTGAATGGCAGGCGCAGGGCGCTGGCTCTGGCGAATATCTGTCGTGAGTTGCGGCCGAGCAGACCCATGCGCTGGGCCAGGGCTGCCAGGCGGCTACTGAGAGTTGAGGATTCGGACAGGCTCATGGCCGGCAGATCGCTCCTGAAGCGTCTGCTGCAGTGTGGCAGACGCGGATGGCTATTGCCCATATAGCGTAGCGCGGGGCGGGAGTGCCTGTCGCGTTGCGGGTCTGTGGCAAAATAGCCGCATTCATTTGCGAGGGTGCCTCCATGCCTAGCTTGGTGCTGGATATTGCGTTATCGGCCGAACGATTGCAGGCCATCTATCGTGGCCAGGCCAACCGGATTATGGCGCAAAGCCGGGATGGGCGTCGCGTCAGTTTGCCGGCCCACCATCTGCGGCCGTATCTGACTCACGCCGGTATCTTTGGTTCCTTCGTACTGGAATTCAGTAACTCCGGCGAGCTGCTGAGTTTACGCCCTTTGGACTGATCTGGCGCGCTTGCCTCGCGCCGACGACGCCTGCGCGGCTATAATCGCCGGCTGCCAACCCTCTACCTGTCGAGCTGAGCCTGATCATGTACTCCCTGGCCCGCGAGCTGCTGTTCAAACTGTCCCCGGAAACCTCTCATGAGCTGTCCATCGATCTGATCGGTGCAGGTGGCCGGCTGGGGCTCAATGGCTTGCTGACCAAGGCGCCGACCAGCCTGCCAGTAAACGTGATGGGTTTGCAGTTCGCCAATCCGGTCGGTCTGGCGGCAGGGCTGGACAAGAACGGCGATGCTATCGATGGTTTCGCCCAGCTCGGCTTCGGTTTCGTCGAGATCGGCACCGTTACCCCGCGTCCGCAGCCGGGCAACCCCAAGCCGCGACTGTTTCGTCTGCCGGAGGCCGAGGCGGTGATCAACCGCATGGGTTTCAACAACCATGGTGTCGATCGCCTGCTCGAGCGGGTCAAGGCAGCTAAGTTCAAGGGTGTGCTGGGTATCAATATCGGCAAGAACTTCGATACGCCAGTCGAGCGGGCGGTGGACGATTACCTGGTCTGCCTGGACAAGGTGTATGCCCATGCCAGCTACGTTACGGTCAACGTCAGCTCACCTAATACGCCGGGGCTGCGCAGTCTGCAGTTCGGCGATTCGCTGAAGGAGTTGCTCGAGGCGCTGCGTCGTCGTCAGGAGGATCTGGCTCAGGAGCACGGTAAGCGCGTACCGCTGGCGATCAAGATCGCCCCGGACATGAGTGACGAAGAAACCGCGCTGGTGGCATCAGCGCTGCTGGGCGCAGATATGGATGCGGTGATCGCCACCAATACCACGCTCAGTCGCGAAGGTGTCGAAGGTCTGGCCCATGGGGATGAGGCCGGCGGCTTGTCGGGCGCGCCGGTACGCGACAAGAGTACGCATATCGTCAAGGTGCTGGCGGGTGAACTGTCAGGTCGTTTGCCGATCATCGCGGTCGGCGGTATTACCGAGGGCAAGCATGCAGCAGAGAAGATCGCGGCCGGGGCGAGCCTGGTGCAGATTTATTCGGGATTCATCTACAAGGGGCCGGCGCTGATTCGCGAGGCAGTGGATGCGATTGCCGCGCTGCGCAAATAAGCCGCTTAAATGAATAGGGCTCCCGAAGGAGCCCCTGGGCTTGCGCCCGCCGCCCGGAGGGGGTCGGCATGGTGAAGTCGGGTGTGATCCTGATCAGCCGACAGCGTGAAGTTCGTTGAGTCGATGAATACCGGCCGTACCGGTCAGCCCATCCCAGTTGTCACCACGGCCCTCACGCCAGCCATTGAGCCAGGCCTGACGAACCGAAGGTAGGGTAAAGGGGCAGAGTTCGCGGGATTTACCATTGATGCCGTACTGATAACCGCGCAAAAAAGCTCTTTCTAACGGATCACGCTTAAGTCTTCTCATAGGGTGTTGCCCTCACTGTTGACTGTTATGTCCCGTTGGCCTTGTGGCAAGGCCGGGCAGACGTTCTATCTGCCAACGAAAGTCCACTGCCGGCGTGGCGAACTTTCTGCGCCTTCGCCGTTGCAGCGAAAGCTCTAGGTAGTGTTCTAACGAATGCACCGAGGCCTGTGAATGATCGATTTGTCATAAGGGCGTAACCTAAATGCAGGTGAGGCCATAAGGGCGCTGGAGATACGTCCAGCACCTTTCAGCCAGACGCCGTCGTATCTGGCTATGCGAGCCGATACCGTCATTTTGATACTGCAAATGAGAGTGCTTACATATTCCGACGAAGGGTCGCGCTGTGACTTTTTGTCACTTATTTTGAGTCGAGGTGCATCGCTGTACCTCCCTGATTGCCATAGGCAGTGGAACATCCATGTCTGAACGTTACGAAATCGTACTGACCTGCCCCAAAGGGCTTGAAGGCCTGTTGCTGGAAGAGGCCAAGGCGCTGGGCCTGGAGGAGGTGCGCGAGCAGACTGCTGCAGTACGTGGCCATGCCGAGATCGAAGTGGCCTATCGCCTGTGCCTGTGGTCGCGCCTGGCCAACCGCGTGCTGCTGGTGCTGTCGCGCTTTGCCATGAATAACGCCGACGAGCTTTATGACGGCGTGCAGGCAGTAGACTGGCGCGACCATCTGGAGTCGTCCGGCAGCCTGGCGGTGGAGTTCAGTGGCAATGGTTCGGGCATCGACAACACCCACTTCGGCGCGCTCAAGGTCAAGGACGCGATCGTCGACCGCCTGCGCACGGCCGGGGGCGAACGGCCCAGCATCGACAAACTCAATCCTGATTTGCGCGTGCACCTGCGCCTGGATCGCGGTGAGGCGGTGCTGTCCCTGGACCTCTCCGGCCACAGCCTGCACCAGCGTGGTTACCGCCTACAGCAGGGAGCGGCGCCGCTGAAAGAGAACCTGGCGGCGGCAGTGTTGATCCGTGCCGGTTGGCCACGCATTGCTGCCGAGGGTGGCGCCTTGGCCGACCCGATGTGCGGTGTAGGTACCTTCCTGGTGGAGGCAGCGCTGATGGCTGCCGATATCGCCCCCAATCTCAGGCGTGAGCGTTGGGGGTTTTCCAACTGGCTCGGCCATGTGCCGGCCATCTGGAAAAAACTGCATGCCGAGGCCGAAGCGCGCGCTGCGGCCGGCCTGGCCAAACCACCGCTGTGGATTCGTGGTTATGAAGCCGACCCGCGTCTGATTCAGCCAGGGCGCAACAACGTCGAGCGCGCCGGATTATCCGACTGGGTGAAGATCTATCAGGGTGAACTGGGCAGTTTCGAGCCGCGCCCGGATCAGAATCAGAAAGGTCTGGTGATCAGCAATCCGCCCTACGGCGAACGCTTGGGCGACGAAGCCAGCTTGCTGTACCTCTACCAGAACCTCGGCGAGCGCCTGCGTCAGGCCTGCCTGGGCTGGGAGGCAGCGGTATTCACCGGCGCGCCCGAATTGGGCAAGCGCATGGGTCTGCGCAGCCATAAGCAGTACGCGTTCTGGAACGGCGCACTGCCCTGCAAACTGCTGTTGATCAAGGTGCAGACCGAGCAGTTCGTCACCGCCGAACGGCGTGCGCGCGAGGACGATCAGCAGCCAGCGAACGAGGCGCCGCAACAGGCGCGCCTGTCCGAAGGCGGGCAGATGTTCGCCAACCGCCTGCAGAAGAACCTCAAGCAACTGGGCAAATGGGCGCGTCGTGAGGGGGTCGAATGCTACCGCCTGTACGATGCCGATATGCCCGAGTATGCCGTGGCGGTCGATCTGTACCGCGACTGGGTGCACGTACAGGAATATGCCGCGCCACGTTCGGTCGACCCGGACAAGGCCCAGGCGCGGCTGCTCGATGCCTTGGCCGCAATCCCACAGGCGCTGGGCGTGGCGCAGAGTCGCGTGGTGATCAAGCGCCGTGAGCGCCAGACCGGTACCAAGCAGTATCAGCGTCAGGCCGCGCAGGGCGAGTTCATGGAGGTGAATGAAGGCGGGGTCAAGCTGCTGGTCAACCTCACCGACTATCTGGATACCGGGCTGTTCCTCGATCACCGTCCGTTGCGCCTGCGTCTGCAGCGCGAGGCCGCTGGCAAGCGCTTCCTCAACCTGTTCTGTTACACCGCGACGGCTACCGTGTATGCGGCCAAGGGTGGTGCGCGCAGCACCACCAGCGTGGATCTGTCGAAAACTTACCTGGACTGGGCGCGGCGTAATCTCGCGCTCAACGGTTTTTCCGACAAGCACCGTCTGGAGCAGGGCGACGTGATGACCTGGCTGGCAGAGGATCGCGGTGAGTACGAGCTGATCTTCATCGACCCGCCGACTTTCTCCAACTCCAAGCGCATGGAAGGCGTGTTCGATGTGCAGCGTGACCACGTCGAGTTGCTCGACCTGGCCATGGCGCGCCTGGCCCGTGGCGGTGTGCTGTATTTCTCCAACAACTTCCGCAAGTTCCAGTTGGATGAAAGCCTGCTGGCGCGCTACCAGGTCGAAGAGATCAGTGCGCAGACGCTGGACCCGGACTTCGCCCGCAACCCGAAGATCCACCGCGCCTGGCGTTTCACTGCACGCTGACAGCGTAGCCTGGATGCAATCCGGAGCTCAGGTTCAAAAGAGCCCCCTGGATTACATCCCCGGGCTACAGCGTGGTCAGCGTTTGGGCTGCTTGTAGGTTTCCAGCAGCACCTGATCGAGGATCGAGGTGGCGCCCCAGGGTTTTGGGTCGTTGAGGATGGCCACCACAGCCCAGTCCTGGCCGTTGCTGTCGCGGCTGTAGCCGGCAATGGCGCGCACGTTGTTCAGGGTGCCGGTCTTGATGTGCGCCTCACCCACCAGCGGCGTGCGCTGCAGGCGCCGGCGCATGGTGCCGTCCATTGCCACCAGTGGCATCGAGCTGCGGAACTCGGCAGCGTAAGGGCTGCGCCAGGCCGCCTGGAGGATCAGCGCCATTTCCCGTGCGCTGATGCGTTCGGCGCGCGACAGGCCGGAGCCATTCTCCATCACCAGATGCGGCGCCGTGATGCCCTTGCGGGCTAGCCAACTGCGAATGACGCGCTGTGCGGCCATGGCGTCATCCTTGTCGGCTTCGGTACGGAACTGTGCGCCGATGCTGAGAAACAGCTGCCGAGCCATGGTGTTGTTGCTGTACTTGTTGATGTCGCGGACGATCTCCACCACATCCGGGGAGAAGGCGCGTACCAGCATGCGGGCTTTTTCCGGAACAGGGCCCAGACGGTCCTTGCCAAGAATCTTGCCGCCCAGCTCCTGCCAGATACCGCGTACCGCGCCGGCGGCGTAGCTGGGATGGTCGAGCAGCGACAGGTAGGTCTGCGCACTGCAGCCTTCAGCCAGTTGGCCGCTGACGATCAGGGTCGTGCCGTCGTACTGCTCCACCGCGTTGTAGCGGATATCGGGCCAGGCCGGACAGGTTGCAGCCTTGAGCACGCGAACCTGATTGTCGATACGGACAGTGGCGATTGGCGGGTCCATGGCGATATGCGCCTTGCCGCCTTCGGCGCGGGTGATGAAACGCTGCGCCTTGAGGTTGATCAGCAGGGAGTCGGGTTTGACCAGGAAGGGTTTGTTGGCATCGCCACCGTCATCATTGAACGCCGGCAACTGCGGGGCCACGAAGAAGCTGCGATCGAGCACCAGGTCGCCTTGAACCTGGCGCACGCCGTTGATGCGCAGATCGCGCAGCAGCAGCCAGAGTTTCTCCATGTTCAGTTTCGGGTCGCCGCCACCCTTGAGGTAGAGGTTGCCATGCAGTACACCATCCTTCAGCGGGCCGTCGGCATAGAACTCGGTCTTCCATTGATGGTTGGGCCCCAGCAATTCCAGAGCGGCATAGGTGGTCACCAGCTTCATGGTGGAGGCCGGGTTGACCGAGATATCGGCATTGAACTGCAGGCCGCCAGCTTGTCCGCCCAGAGGCACGGTCATCACCGACAGCGAGTTGTTGGAAATCTTGTTGGCCTTCAGCGCCTGCTCGACCTTGGCAGGGAGTGCGGCGTTGGCAGCGTGGCAGGACAGGGCGAGGGGGAGAAGCAGGGCGCTCAGCGCCAGATGGCGAAACCGCTGAATCATCGACAGGAACCTTCCGCAGTCAGGCGGGAGTGACGTGGGAGACAGACAAACGACAGTCCGACTCGGGGAAAAGTTGCCGGCATTATGCCGCAAGATTCTGCTCGCAGTCGGCCCCGCCGGGTTAAAAACAGTCACTGCAAACAGCTGGCGTTCAACATGTTCGAAGGGCCGGCAGGACGATACAATACGGGCGCTCTGGCGGCGAAACTGCTAGAGTGCCGCGCGTTATTACCTTTGAGGATTGTTTCATGGCGACCAACCGTTCCCGCCGTCTGCGCAAGAAGCTCTGTGTCGATGAATTCCAGGAGCTGGGCTTCGAGCTGACCCTGAACTTCAAGGCCGACTTGAGCGACCAGACCCTCGACGATTTCGTCGATCAGTTCCTCGATCAGGCCATCGCCGGCAATGGTCTGGATTACGTAGGTAGCGAAGACTTCGGTCTGGTCTGCCTGGCCAAGCGTGGCTCGGTCAACGAGGAGCAGCGTGCTGCCGTCGAGGCCTGGCTGAAAGGCCGTGACGAACTGGAGAAGTTCGAACTCAGCCCGTTGCAGGACGTCTGGTACCCGGAAAACCCGATCAACCAGGCTTGATCGCTACTCGGCGCTGGGTTCTCTGGCGCCGCCTCAGCTTTTGGCTGATCCAGGCCATAGCCTGATATCTGACTGCAGGAGCGGCTCTGCTCTCGAGTCGAAGCGTTGATCAACGTTTCGCGAGCAGAGCTCGCTCCTACAGCACTCCTGCCTTTTCCAAGACCATCTGTTCGTCCACCTGATCGATCTGTTCGGGCTGCATGAAACGTTCGGCGTAGCGCCGATAGATGCCGGCACGAATGAATAGAGCGAACAGCTGCGGGTCGATGTGCGCGTCCTTGCACATGCCGACCATGATGTTCAGCGCCTCCGACAGCGTCTTGCCTTTCTTGTAGGGGCGATCCACCGCCGTCAATGCTTCGAAGATATCGGCGATTGCCATCATGCGTGCCGGCAGGCTCATCTGTTCGCGCCTCAGGCGTTTGGGATAGCCGCTGCCGTCCATCTTCTCGTGGTGCCCGCCAGCGATCTCGGTGACGTTCTGCAGATGCTTGGGGAAGGGCAGGCGGTCGAGCATCAGGATGGTCTGCACGATGTGATGATTGATGATGTAGCGCTCCTCGGCCGTCAACGTGCCGCGGGCGATGCTCAGGTTGTGCAGCTCGCCGCGGTTGAACTTGTACGGCGGCACTTCCAGCTTGAAGCCCCAGGGATTTTCCGGCGCGATCACCTCCTGGCCAACGCGCTCGATCAGGTGTTCGGGGCGGTCGGCGAGCAGCGGTTCTTCCACCGGCAGGCTTGCAGGTGTCGAGCGTTCCAGGCGCTTGGCTTCCTCCCAGGACACGCCCAGGCGATTGTCCAGGGTGCGTAGCCAGCGGCGTTCGGCGATCTGCTGCAGGCGCGCCTGGTCGGCATCGGCCATGGCCTCGCCGCCCAGGTTGATGCGGGCGATGAAGGCGAACTCGTCGTCCAGATCGCTCAGCAACTGGTCGCGTAGCCTGGCCAGCTCCGCCTCCTCGCCACCTTCGGTGCAGGCACGCCAATAGGCGATCCAGGCATCGCGCTTGAGCACCTCGAAACGCATGCGCACTTCGTGAATGCGGTCGTACAGGGTTTCCAGTTTGGTCGCTTTGTCGACCACGTATTCCGGCGTGGTGACCTTGCCACAGTCATGCAGCCAGGCGGCGATATGCAGCGCCTCCCATTCTTCGTCGCTTGGGTTGTAATCACGAAACTCGGGGGCGTCGCTCTCGGCAGCGGCGCGCGCCAGCATCAGGGTGATTTCCGGTACGCGCTGACAGTGGCCGCCGGTATAGGGACTCTTGGCGTCGATA
This sequence comes from Ectopseudomonas oleovorans, assembly GCF_029845265.1. Lineage (NCBI taxonomy): Bacteria > Pseudomonadati > Pseudomonadota > Gammaproteobacteria > Pseudomonadales > Pseudomonadaceae > Ectopseudomonas > Ectopseudomonas oleovorans. The sequence continues at coordinate 28,385 of NZ_JAOCLK010000030.1, read as the reverse complement.
GCGCCGGCGATCAGCTGGATGAAGGCATCGAGCAACTGCTTCTGCCTGGCCAGCAGACGCTGGCTCTCGATGCACAGGGCTGCACTGCCTGAGACGGCGTCGACGAAGGCGACGCGATCCGGGCTGAGCATGCTTTCGTTATCTTCGCCGGTATCGCGTTGCAACAGTACCAGCACGCCAACAGTGTCGCCCTGGCGGTTATGCAGGCCGGCTGCAATCAGGTGCAGGCGTGGACTGTCCATGGCCGACAGCAGCCCTTGAAATTTACCCGCCTGATCGCAGCCGATGGAGGTGGCGATGCTGTTACCACCGCTGGCCGGGCGTTGTAACCAGGTGGGCAGGGTTGGGTCGTCATGGACCAGGCCGTGGATGCCGAGGTCGGCGAGATTGCGGCTCTGACCGTCGAGGATCAGTCCATGGGGCTCCAGGCGTCCGCTGTGGTTGTCCAGCAGGTAAAGCAGGCCGCCCTGGGCCGCGCTGATGGAGACGGTGGCGTCCATGACGCGCTTGATCAGCGCGTCGAACTGGGTTTCCGCCGAGAGGCTGGCGGCGATGTCGAGAAAGCTCGACAGGGTGTCCTTCATGCTGCTCATCGACACTGCTAGCTGGTCGACCTCGAGAATCGGCGAGCGACCGCTGGCCGGATGGGCGAAGTCGAAACGGCGGATGGCCAGCGCCTCCTGCACCAGGCTACGCAGCGGTTTGACCACCAGACGTGAAGTCAGTCAGCCCAGCGGCAGGCACAGCAGCAGGGTGGTGAGAGTGATCAGCGCGCCCTGCCAGCGGATGCGATAAGCCTCTGCCAGCAGCTCTTGCTCGGGCACCAGCAGGGCCAGATGCACCCCTGTGGGCCGCCCTCCTGAATGTGCCGGTGAGCCATGGCCCAACGCTGCTTGGCCAGTTCGACGATGCCCTCGTCTCGTTCGTTCAGTTGGCCGGACAGCAATTCGCCCAGGGCCGGATTGAGCTCGCGGACCTTGACCAGCGATACCTTGCCGTCGACCTCCTTGAGCAGGCGGTTGCTCTCGGGGTAGGCCACGGCATTGCCGTCGTTGTCGGCGAGTACTACCTGACTGTTGGGGGTGACGCGGTGGCTGGCCAAGGTGGCCGAGAGATCGTCGAGCGTCAGGTCGGCGCCGATCACGGTGGTCAGGCCGCTGCGCCTGGCCAATGTGGTGCCGATTTCCTGGGTGGAGAAGAACAGATAGGGCGCGGTGGTGATCTGTCCACCATCGCCGCGCGCGCGCTTGAACCAGTCGCGCTGCCTGGGATCGTAAGGCTCGCTGAGTTTCTGCCGGCGGCTGAGCGGGTTCAGTGAGCCGTCATAGAACAGGTAATCGCTGTCGGTCCCGGCGCTGCTGCGGTCGATGGCCCAGACCTGATAAGCCGCTTTGTTCGGCGCGTTGAGGCGCTGCTTGAGCATGTCGTTGCGCAGCGGCCTGACCATGAAGAAGTCGCCATCCTCATAGCCAAGATAGATCGAGGCCAGTTTGGGGTTGTCGCGCAGGGCCTGAACGAACAGCGGCAGCATTTCCAGGCGTTCATCGAGCGTGTCGGCCTCGGTGGCCGGGTGCAGCGCCAGCAGGCTGAGCAGGTGGCGTATGGGGCGGTAGGTATTGTCCAGATCTCTCTGTACGTCGTGCTGGATGCGCTCGAAGAGTGTCGAACTGCTGGAGAAGATCAGCCGGCTGGTCTGCTGGTAATTGAACAACCCGAGCACGGCACCGGTGAACAGCAGCAGAAGCGTGAACAGGACACTGATATGAACGTGCAGGGGGAAACGGCGTTCTCTGGGAGCGGCGGTATTGAGCATCGCACTTCACTCCTTGCGGGCGCTGCAGGCTTGAACAGCATAGTGAAGAGTGGGCGAATCTGCCGAAAAGTTATAAAGGCTGCCGAGAATTGTCCGCGGCTTTGCTCGGTTTGTTCAGTCGCAGGCGCAAGCCATGAACCAGAAGCGCCACGGTCAGGCTCAAGGCCACGCCGATCAGCGCGTTGAGCAGGCGCACCTCCGCCAGGTGCCAGTCCTGAGCAAGGCTCTCGGCCAGGAGCACGAAGCACAGGCTGGTCTGCAGCACGAACAAGCCGTAGTGATTGGCCTGCAGCGCACGGCTGAGAATCACCAGCACCAGCAAGGTGATGACCATCGTCGGGGGGCTTTGCAGGCTGTGACCGAAGACGATCAGCAGGCCGGCGGCAGCGAGGCTGGCCAGGCTCGCTTGCAGCGCTCGAACCAGGCTGCCCTGGAATTCCAACTGTAGCGTGCTGATGACGGTCAGCGTCAGCCAGTAACCCCGCGACAGGCCGGCCAGATTGACGATCAGCCCTGACGCGGCAAAAGCCAGCATGCAGGCCAGGGCATGCAGACGCCATTGCTGACGAGGCAGGCGCTGCGCGTGGCGCTTGAGTACCTTGAGAATGGCCAGGAAGCGCGGCATGTAGGGCCACATGCGCAGGCCGTGCAGGCCACGCAGGCCGAAGGCCAGCAGCATCACCCAGAGCCCGCCGAGAATGAACAGCATGGCCACCGCATAAGGGTTGTGCAGGTTGCCGATGCCGAACTGACCCTGGCCAAGGCACAGGCAGATGCTCAGGCCGATACCCAGCTTGCCGGCTTCGCTGCCGAAGCGTTGCAGCCAGGCCAGCAGCAGGCCGAAAGCAGCGAAAATGCCCAGGCTGAGCAGGGGGTGACTAGCCGCCCAGAAACCGAGGCCGGCGCTGCAGGCACCGAGGCCGGTGAGCAGCAGCATGCGCAGCATGCCGAAGCGGTGCAGCGGGTTGGCCTGGGCGGCCTGAAAGGCGCCAGCCGAGGCCCAGAGAAAACCACTGTGAGCGGTGAACAGGCCGAGCACCAGCGGCAAGGCACAACCCAGCCCGGCGACCACGGCCGGCCCCCAGGCCGGCGGGCCGGCATGCCAGGTGAAACTGTTGCGAATCAGGTTCTTCATGCGCTGTTTTCGTCAGATCGGGCTCGAACGGCCCGTCATTTCCCTCGCCATTTCCGTAGCGTAGCTGTCCGTCATGCCGGCGATGAAATCGATCACCCGCATGAACGAGCGATACAGGGGCCAGCCGGGTTCAGGCGCGTAGTAGCTGAGCAGGTCGAGGATGCGCCGGTGCTTGAACGAGAGCGCACGCCCACTGTGCAGCTCCAGTGCTGCACCGCAGAAGGCGTTGAGGAGAATTTCCAGCGTGGTGTAGGCGCCGATTTCATGCAGCGTCTTGCGCTTGTCGTGGAAGATCTTCTCGCGTGCCAGTGACTTCGCGCTCTGCACGCAGTGCTTGGCCGCGCCGTGCATGTGCTCGACCAGATCGCCCTGCAGGCCACCACCCAGCAGGGCGTGCTGTTGCTCGACGAAGGCGCCGGCCGCGGCGTTGGTCAGGTGTTCGATGGCCTTGCCGCGCAGGATCGCCAGCTTGCGTCGGCGTGAGTCCTTGGGGCCGAGCTGGCGATAGGTTTCCGGCAGATCATCGCCCACCAGGTCGAGCAGCAATGCCTCCACTTCGGTGTAGTCGAGCAGTTCCATCTCCACGCCGTCTTCCAGGTCGATCAGGCCGTAGCAGATGTCGTCCGCCGCTTCCATCAGGTAGACCAGCGGGTGACGCGCCCAGCGCTGCGTTTCCAGTTGCGGCAGTTCAAGCTTGGCGGCGATCTGTTCGAGTAGCGGCAGCTCGCTCTGGTAGCAGCCGAACTTGTGTTTCTTGTAGCCCTGTGCGTCCGCATGGCGGGCCGTCCAGGGGTACTTGAGGTAGGTGCCGAGGGTGGCGTAGGTCAGCCGTGTACCGCCGTCGAACTGGTGGTACTCCAGCTGGGTGAGCACGCGAAAACCCTGGGCGTTACCTTCGAAATTGAGAAAATCGGCGCGTTCGGCATCGCTCATCGCATCCAGCCAGCCGCGTCCGGCGGCCTGCTGAAACCAGTGGCGAATGGCGTCTTCGCCGGAGTGGCCGAACGGCGGGTTGCCTATGTCGTGGGCCAGGCAGGCGGACTGCACCACCATGCCCAGGTCGCTTGGCGTGCACCAGTGGGGTAGGTCGTCACGCAACATCTCGCCGACGCGCATGGCCAGCGAACGGCCGACGCAGCTGACTTCCAGGGAGTGGGTCAGGCGGGTGTGGATGTGGTCGTTGCTCGACACCGGGTGCACCTGGGTCTTGCGTCCCAGGCGGCGGAAGGCACCGGAGAAGATGATGCGGTCATGGTCCTTGTGGAAAGGACTGCGTCCCAGTTCTGCAGAGCTGGGTGCAGGTTTACCGAGACGTTCGCGGGTGAGCAGGGTGTGCCAATCCAAGGCCTATCCTCGCCAAGTTGATCCAGGCCTCCTAGCTTCGGCGTTCGCGCAGCGCAGCGCAACCCGAGGCAAGGATGATGATTAATGGGAAGTCAATAAATTGTCTTTTCTGCATATGCTTAACGATTATATTGGACTTGTTTGTAAGAAAGTGACATGTATTTGACTGTTTGCGATTGGCGAGTTTAAGTGACACCTGTGGTTGCTTGTTATTTGACGGAGTGTGGTGAAGGAGAGGGCTTCGCATACCGGCAGTAGAGGTTGCTGGGGTGAACGTCATGGACAGCTTGCCATTGTGCCGGACCATGCACCCCGTATCAGCGAGGCGCAGCTGCCACGCCTTCATTGTTCATCTACCTATTTCCCGTGCACCGACCTTGCTGGAGCCGAGTCGACTCGCTCTGGCGTGCTGGCCCTATGGGCTGTCTGGTCGTTGGTAGTTGTCTCGGCCTGGAGGCCTCAGTCGAGTCGACCGTTTTTCAGACGACGTGCGTATATCGTCCGTGTGCGGGTTAACGCATGGGAGCTGTACAGCGTGGATGACGGCTAGGATCACCCCGTCCATATCCATTTCGAGGAGGGCTGTCTGCTGAGCAAGACCACCGATGGCAGGAATGTGGCGATTGCTGCGCATGAGAAGGGACGCAAGGACGTATTCAATATCACTGATCGTACTGTCCTTCGCGTGCTGATACGGTTTCGCGACTACAAGGGCAAGTACGTGATGCACTGCCACAACCTGATCCACGAAGACCACGCCATGATGCTGCGTTTTGACATCGTCTGAGCCAGCCGGAGGTTTGCCATGAATACGCGAAGAAAGGTACTGGCAGAGCTGGGCGTCGCTGTGTTCGGCTGGGCCGCCTGGCGCTCGGGCAGCAGCGTGCAGCAACCGGCTGCGCCGCTGGCCGGGGTGGGCGGTACACGCTTTCCCAATGTCCCGCTGCTGACCCACGAGGGGCGTGAAGTGCGCTTCTACGACGACCTGGTGCGTGGCAAGGTGGTGGCGATCAATATGATGTATGCCCAGTGGAGTAACAGTTGTCCGGCTACCACCGCCAACCTGCGTCTGGTGCAGGAGATGCTCGGCGAGCGCGCCGGGCGCGATGTGCACCTGTATTCGCTGACGCTGCAGCCGGAGCTGGACAGTCCCGAGCGTTTGCGCGAGTACGTCGAGCGTCATCATATCGGTCCCGGCTGGCAGTTTCTCACCGGCGCGCGCGCCGATATCGAACAACTGCGCCGCGCCCTGGGTTTCTATGACGTCGACCCGGTGGTGGACCTCAACGATCTGAGTCATACCGGCATGCTGCGCATCGGCAACGACGCACTGGACCGCTGGACCATGGCGCCGTCGCTGACTGATGCCGCGCAGATACTGCCCACCATCAATCATGTCGACAGCAAGGTGGTGCACACCGCCTATCGCCCGAGTGACGCACCTGCCGAGCAGTTAGCGCAGGCGTAGACGTTCTACTTGCACACGGCCGCCGGCATCGAGGCGGCCGCGTACCTGCACGTAGGCGCCGGGGTGCGGCGCATCGTCCAGGCGCGTGCGCGCGTCGATCAGTAGCGCCAGACCGTCCAGCCTGCCGGCATCATCCAGGCGGCCATGCAGACGTACTCGGGCGTCCACCGGCACGGTTGCTGGCTGCCCGGCAGCGTGCGCCTTGTTCGATCCAGGCCACGATCAGATCGATTTCCGCATCGGTGAGATAGGGCAGGGCCGTCGTACGGCATGCGCGGTCGCGCCTGGCCGCGAATACGCCGCACCAGCTCGCTGGCTACAGGGTTGCCGGGCACCACGCGGGCGCGCTCGCCGCTGGCCAGCGGTCGCTGCGTAGGATGACAGTAGATAACCCTCGGGAACCGCGCCCATCAAGCCGCTGGCGGAATGGCAGGTAGCTCAGCGGCGCAGCAGGATAGCTTCGACGTGTCGGTAGTCGACCACCTCGTCGAGGCTTGGGACGGCGGCGGCAGGCCGGGTCATGCTTTCGTTGCCTGCTGGCAGGTCGGCGTTTATCCAGCGTTCGACCATGGCGATCTCGGCGGCTTCGAGAAATGGCGGGCCGCTCAGCGGCATGCGCGGTTGGCTGCTGCCCGTCAGGCGGCGCAGCAGCTCGCTGCCGGCAGCATCGCCAGCGTGGACCACCGGCCCGCGCTGGCTGCCGCGCAACAGATTTTCCAGGCTGTCCAGGCGCAGGCCCAGCGGGGCCTGCGCGCCGCTGTGGCAAACCAGGCAGCGGTTGGCCAGTAGCGGAGCGATGTCGTCGTGGTAGGTCGGGGATGCGGCGGCCAGCACACTGGCGCTGAGCAGCAGTAGGGTGAGCAGGCGCAGGGCTAGCCAGAGCATAAGCGCAGCCTCGAAGACTGGGGCAGATCATTCAGCCGTTCGGCGCGAGGCTTCTGTGGGCACGGATGTATCCGAGGTGCGTCTGGCTCGAGGCGCGCCTTGTTCGACTGTGCCGAGAGAAGTCCGATAGCCTGTTGCTAAGCCTAGCTGCGTACTCAGAAACCGGCGGCGTCGATGTCCACCAGCAGTAGGCGACGACCATTGTCGATGAACTGCCCGGCGGTCAGGCAGTACTGGTTGGTGGTGGCGTCGCGGTAGGTGGTGGAGAGCGTCAGGCGCCGCTCTTCCCAGCCTTCGGCCAGCAGTTGATAGAAGTAGGGGCGCCATGACCAGTTATGCCCAAGGTAGCGTTCATCGGCCTGCCAGATGTTCTGGCGCCACTGCAGGTTGGGTGTGAGCTGGGTGCCGTGGCGGTCGCACTGATAGATGCGCAACAGCCAGGGATAGTTGTCCGGCGCCTCAAGGCTCGTTGCCGGGGCGCCGCTTTCGGCCCAGAAGCGGAGTTCGGACATCAATTCGGCCAGTTGCTGGCGCAGGCTGACCAGGCGCGCGCGCTCGGCGAGTTTCTGCTGTACATAGCTGTCACGCAGGCGCGCGAAACGGCCGACGAAGGCGTCGCTGGCGAACAGTTCCTCCTCCGGCCTGGCGAACAGGAACCCCTGGACGTAACGGGCGCCGCACTCCAGGGCGAAGTTCAACTCGGCTTCGGTTTCCACCCCTTCGGCGATGATCCAGCAACCGGTCTTTTCGGCCATCTGGGCCAGCGCCTTGACCACTTCGCCGCTAGGGCCGCCGCGAGCGGCTTCCTGGAACAGGCGCATGTCCAGCTTGAGGATGTCCGGTTGCAGTGCCAGCACGCGGTCGAGCTGCGAATAGCCAGCGCCGAAATCGTCGATAGCGATGCGCGCGCCAGCGTCGCGGTAGCGCGCCACCACGTCGGGTAAGCGCTGGCTGGCACCGCCCAGCTCGGTGATCTCGAAGACGATGCGCGCAGGGTCGATACCGCTGCGCTGCAGTTGAATCAGGCTGGGCAGTGGCTGTGCCGGGCGCAGGCGGCTGATCCAGCGTGGTGAAATGTTCAGGCTGAGGAACCAGTCCGCCGGAGCCTGGTGGAAGCGCTGCAGGGCATCCTCGCGTACCTGGCGGTCGAGGCGGCGCAGGGCTGCTGGCGGTGTTTTCGGGTCGGCGAACAGCGGCCCGGCCGAGCGCACCTGGCCCTCGGCATCGCGTAGTCGCGCCAAGGCCTCGACGCCTGCGATTCGGCCGGTGGCGGTGTCGATAAAGGGTTGGAAGACGGCAAAAGGCAGTCCGTCGATCACCTGGGATTTCCTTAGCGCTCAGCGGTTGAGCCACCAGATGGTGGCAGAGTGGCTCAACCTAGCAAGATCGCGGCCAGCCCAGGTCTAGACCAAAGGTGAGCGCCCGCGCGTACCATGTTGCGCGCGCCGCAGCAGCGGCATGACGATCAACGCCAGGCGCAGCCAGCGGCGCCAGCCGCGTTTACGGCCAAGCAGCCCGGCCAGAGCCAGCACCCCGCCAGTGAGCAAAAAGGGTGCATTGCCCTGGCGCAGCCGCTGCCCGTACTCGCGTACCTGTTGCAGTGGATGAGTGATCTGCAGGATTTCATGACGCAGTTCCTGGCGATGCATTTCCAGGCGCATGCGCAGCACGGCTTTACGAAGTTCACGGCGCGAGGCGCCAGGAGGCAGGGTCGGCGTCATGGCAGCAGTTGCTCGCGGTCACGTTGCAGTTCTTCAAGGCTGGCGCTGAACGGCGGCTCGGCGTTGCGCAGACTGGTCAGCAGCCAGGCGCCGCAACCGAGCAGACCAAAACCGTAGAACAGGCACAGGCCGGTGGCGACTGCCAGGCGGTGCGTATCCCAGTAGATGATCAGCAGCAGAGCGGACAGACCTATCAGCAGGAGCAGGGCGAAGGCCAGGCACAGACCGCCAAGGAGCAGCGCACGCAGTGCCTGGTCGCGTTGGTCTTCGAGTTCATGGGCCAGCAGCGCCACGTGGCCCTGGAGCAGGCCCAGCAGGGCTGCTCCCAGGCGCCGTGGCGAGGGGCCGTTGGACATGGGCGCTGTCAACGGCGGCTGATCAGCAGGCCGAGCACCAGGCCGATAGCGGCCGACAGGCCGAGCGCCTGCCACGGGTGTTTGTGCACGTAATCCTCGGTGGCGTCGACGGCGATCTTGCCCTGTTCGCGCAGGCCGGACTCGGCTTTGTGCAAGGTGTCACGGGCACGGTCAAGACTGCTGCGAATGTCATCGCGCAGCGCTTCGGCCTGTTCACCAGCCAGGCTGGCGGAATGTTGCAGGAGCTTCTCGGTGTCGCTGACCAGAGCCTGGAATTCATCCAGCAGGGCGTCCTTGGTGCTTGGAGTAGCGGCTTTGCGTGGCATGGTGAGGAGTCCTCTGCGTTGGGTATGTACTGTTTACGAGTGCTATGCAGCGTGAGGGTTCCGCAAGAATAGTCGTGAAGTGACCGGTTTGGTGTTTGGTATAGCGATTGCATTTTGCTGGTGCGCGAAGGTCGCGAAATGCCCTGTGATGGGGCCTTCTCGATGCGGCTCAGGATGGTCAATTTCGCGCATAGCCATTTGATTAACAAGAAATAAGCATCGATCAGTCGATCTTTGGTGGCGCCATTTTGGGGCCGCCAAACGGCACTTTTCGAGGGCGCGCTGCATGTGCTGGCTGCATTGTGTTCGTAGCCCGGGCTGTTCTGGCTTGCTCGCCTCTCCCGCTTGCGGGAGAGGGGCCGGGGGGGGAGGGCGCTAAGGCTCAGCCGCGCAGCGTCTGCACCGCGATGCCGGGGAAGTCGGTGATGATGCTGTCGACACCGAAGTCGGCCAGGCGGCGCATCAGCGCCGGCTCGTTGACCGTCCATACCGACACGTGCAGTCCTTGCTTCTGCGCCTTGAGCAGGCGCTCCGGGGTGCACAGCGTCCAGTTCAGCGCCAGCAGGTGGCAGTCGTAATGCGCCGCTACTTTCAGTGGGTCGAGCCAGGCGTACTCGGCAACCAGACCGAGCTGCAACTGCGGGGTCAGTTCGCGCGCGGCCTTGAGTACCTCCCGCGAGCTGGAGGTGATGGTGATCTGCTCACGCAGGCCGAAGCGCTCGACCAGCTCCGAGATGGCCAGCACGGTGCGCGCGGCGCGCACTTTCGAGGCGCTTTTCACCTCCAGCTGCCAATGCTCGAACTTGCACTGCTGGAACAATTCTTCCAAGCGCGGAATGGGGCAGGGGCGCACCCAGCCTGGGCCGCCCTTGCGTGCATCGTATTTGATCAGCTCGGCGGCGTCGTGTTCGACCACCTTGCCGCGCAGACCGGTGGTGCGCTTGAGCGTCGGGTCGTGGATCACCATCAGTTCGCCGTCGCGCGACAGATGCAGATCCAGCTCGCAGCGGTCGACGCCGTGTTCCAGGCAGCGCTGGAAACTGGCCAGGGTATTTTCCGGGGCTTCGCCCTTGGCGCCGCGATGGCCGTAGATGAGAGTCACTGTTACTCCTTGGCGGTGTCGAGGTGACGTGGCTGGTGATGGCGCACGCTGTTGATCACGTGATCGTATTCGAAATAGACGCTGAAATCGCGGTAGTCCCAGCGTGTGATCGGCGGCTGGCCGACGGGCTTGTGCTCTTCATCGGCCAGGCCGAAACGCTCCAGTACCGCACGCTTGGACTGGCCTCTATGCGGCAGGTTGCTGGCGTCGAGATCGGCACCCTGGCTGCCCAGGGGAATGGTCAGGGTGTCGGCCAACAGAGCAGTAGGGGCGAGTAGGGTGAGGAGCAGTGCGAGACGATACATAGCGGTTCCTTGGCGAGTGTCATTCGCGGGCTTGGCGACGCTCCAGAGCCTGCTTCTGCAGGATATGCCGAGCCAGTAACTGGCGCTGTGCGTCGGTCAACGCTTCGAACTCGGTGCCGATCTCGAATTGGCCGTCCGCGCGTTGGCTGCAGTGCACCACCTGACCACGCAGCAGGAGGCCGAGTGCTTGTGGCATAAGCACCATCTTGATCGCCAGATGGCTGCCCGGCGCCACGGGCTGGGCGTTATTGAAGCTGATACCGCCTTCGGACAGCGATACCTGGCGTGGTGCACCGATGTCCCGTAGCAGGCTTTGCGCCACAGCCTGGCCGAGCAGGTCGATGCGTTTGTTGATCACCTTCAGGTAGTTGGCCAGGGTACGGTCGCGCTCAGTGATATGGCGCAGCAGATGCTGGGATTCGAAGTCCATCAGGTGCAGGTCGCTGAGCAGGTTGAACAGCGGCGATGGATCGTGGAGCGCGTCGCTGGCATGGGCCTCGGCCCCCGACAGCAGGCTGAATTCCAGTGCGATCGTATCGTCGATACGATAGTATTCGCGGCGATCATCTACATCGTTAGTCGACATGGCGAACCCATGAAAGCGGTGGTGGTCGAAGACCCTGTTGAAAGTCTCGCGAACTGGATGCGTGCCAGGCAAGTGTCGTCGAACAAGCCTCGGTTACGAATGGTAAACGAGCATTGCTCGCTTCGCTCGCCCCTTCGGGGCCACACTGAAGCGCGCTGGTCATAAGCGACTTTCCAAGTGTCTTTAACGCAGCATGCCCGATACGCAGCAGGCTTTGAGTTGCTTCTGAGTGTAAGGCTGCTGACCTGGCCCTGCCACAAGGACGTTTTTTCTTTTCCCGAATCTCTCCGACATGTTCAGACCTCTGTTCGTATTCATCGGTACGCGCTACACGCGGGCCAAGCGTCGCAACCACTTCGTCTCCTTCATTTCCCTGACGTCCATGCTCGGCCTCACCCTCGGGGTGATGGTAATGATCCTGGTGCTGTCGGTGATGAATGGTTTCGACCATGAAATGCGCACTCGGGTGCTGGGGATGATTCCTCACGCCACGGTCGAATCGCCGACCCCGGTCAGCGACTGGCCGGCATTGGCGCGACAGGTCGAGCGCCATCCGCGCGTCGAGGCGCTGGCACCCTTCACTCAGATGCAGGGCCTGCTGACACACGACGGCAAGGTGCAGAAGGTGCTGATCAATGCCATCGATCCTGAGCAGGAACGCAAGGTGTCGATCATCGACGGTTTCTTCCAGCAGGGCAGTCTCGACAGCCTGCAGCCTGGCGATTTCGCCATGGTCATCGGCGACAAGGCGGCGGCCAAGCTGGGCCTGAAGCTGGGTGACAAGGTCACCTTCGTCGCGCCTGAAGTCACGGTAACACCCGCCGGCATGTTCCCGCGTCTGAAGCGCTTTACCGTGACCGGCATCTTCCACGTCGGTGCTGGCGAGATCGATGGTGCACTGGCTCTGGCCAACATCAGTGACCTGGCGCGCCTGCAGCGCTGGAAGCCGGATCAGGTGCAGGGCTTGCGCCTGAAGTTCGATGATCTGTTCCAGGCACCGCGCAGTGCCTGGGAGATCGCCCAGACTCTCGACGGCGATTTCTATGCCCGCGACTGGACCCGTACCCACGGCAACCTTTACCAGGCCATTCGCATGGAGAAGACCATGATCGGTCTGCTCCTGCTGCTGATCGTCGCGGTGGCCGCGTTCAATATCATTTCCACCCTGGTGATGGTGGTGACCGACAAGAAGGGCGACATCGCCATCCTGCGCACCCTCGGCGCCACGCCGCGGCAGATCATGGCCATCTTCATGGTACAGGGCACGGTGATCGGTGTGGTCGGCACCTTGATCGGCGCCGTGCTGGGGATTCTCGCAGCGCTCAACGTCAGCAGCCTGATCGCCGGCATCGAGCGTCTGCTGGGCATCAAGTTTCTCAATGCCGATGTCTACTTCATCGATTACCTGCCCTCGCAACTGCAGAGCGCCGACGTGGTGATGGTCTGTACCGCGGCGTTGCTGCTGAGCTTCTTCGCCACCCTGTATCCAGCCTGGCGTGCTGCGCGTACCCAGCCGGCCGAGGCCCTGCGCTATGAGTGAGTCCATGAACCAGAACGCCATGAAACAGCACAATGCCGTGCTCAGTTGTCGCAACCTGAGCAAGCGTTACGACGAGGGTCCCGAGTCGGTGGTGGTGCTCGATGGCCTCGAGCTGGAACTCTTCCCCGGTGAACGTGTGGCCATCGTCGGCAGCTCCGGCTCCGGCAAGAGCACCCTGTTGAACATGCTTGGCGGCCTGGATACGCCCAGCGAAGGCAGCGTGTGGCTGGCCGGCGAGCAACTCTCGGCGCTGAGCGAGACCGCACGAGGTCTGCTGCGCAACCGCGCGCTGGGCTTCGTCTACCAGTTTCACCACCTGCTGGCCGAATTTACCGCGCTGGAAAATGCCTGCATGCCGCTGCTGATCGGCAAGACGTCGATCAGCGAAGCGCGTGACCGTGCCACCAAGCTGCTCGAGCGAGTCGGGCTTGGGCATCGTCTCAATCACAAACCGTCCGAACTGTCCGGTGGTGAGCGTCAGCGCGTGGCCATTGCCCGTGCCCTGGTCAACCGCCCAGGGCTGGTGCTGCTCGATGAGCCCACCGGTAACCTCGACCAGCACACCGCTGAAGGCATTCAGGAGCTGATGCGCGAACTCAGCCGCGACTCCAACACCGCGTTCCTGGTGGTGACCCACGACATGCAGCTGGCCCGCCAGATGGATCGCGTGCTCAGCCTGCAGGACGGCAAGCTGGTGGCCCTCTAATGTTTCGTCCGCTGAGTATCTTCATCGGCGCTCGCTACACACGGGCCAAGCGCCGCAACCATTTCATCTCCTTCATTTCGCTGACTTCGATGATCGGTCTGGCACTCGGCGTGCTGGCGATGATCGTGGTGCTGTCGGTGATGAACGGCTTCCAGAAGGAAATGAGCTCGCGCATTCTCGGCATGGTGCCGCACGCCATGCTCTATGGTGCCGAGCCGGTTGCCGACTGGCGCGCCCTGGCGGCAAAGGCCATGGCCAATCCGCAGGTGCAGGCAGCTGCGCCTTATGCCGAGCTGGAGGGCATGCTTTCGCATCGCGGCACGATGCAGCCGATCCAGATCCACGGTATTGATCCGGCCGAGGAGGGCAAGGTGTCGATCCTGCCCGAGCATATCCGTCAGGGCAGCCTGAACAATCTGCAGCCCGGTGAGTTCGGCGTGGTGATTGGTGATATCACTGCGCGTCGTTTTGGCCTGCAGGTGGGCGATAAGCTGACGCTGATCATTCCCGAGCTGAGCAGTGCACCTGGTGGCGTCACCCCGCGCATGCAGCGGCTGAACGTGGCAGCGGTATTCAAGGTCGGCGCCGAGTTGGACAGCTCGCTGGCGCTGATCAACGTCGCCGATGCGGCAGCGATGCAGCGCCTGCCGGAGGGCACTGTGCCGGGCATTCGCCTGGCGCTGAAGGACCTGTATCAGGCGCCGCAGGTGTCCAAGGCGCTGCAGGCGCAGCTGGGCGCCGATTACCGTGCCGACGACTGGACCCACACCCAGGGCAGCCTGTTCAGCGCGATGAAGATGGAGAAGACCATGATCGGTCTGCTGCTCTTGCTGATCGTCGCGGTGGCAGCCTTCAATATCATCGCCACGCTGATCATGGTGGTCGCCGACAAGGGCGGCGATATCGCCATCCTGCGTACGCTGGGCGCCACACCACGGCAGATCATGGCGATTTTCATGGTGCAGGGCTCGGTGATCGGCCTCGTCGGCACCCTGATCGGCACGGTATTCGGCTTGCTTGCGGCGCTGAATGTCAGTGCACTGGTGGCCTGGCTGGAATCCTTCGCCGGACAGCAGGTGCTGAGCTCCGACGTGTATTTCATCAGCAGCCTGCCGTCTGATCTGCAGTGGCTGGATGTGGTGCTGATCTGTTCGGCGGCATTGATTCTGAGCTTCCTCGCCACGCTCTACCCATCCTGGCGGGCAGCGCAAGTACAGCCAGCCGAAGCGCTACGTTACGAGTAAGCATAAAAAAGCCGTCGATTTCGACGGCTTTTTTTCAGTGACGTTGTTGGTGAAGCTTTTCCTGGCGCTTGCGCCAGCTGCGCTGGACCCACCAGCGCCAGTAGAGCATGGTCAGGACGTAGCCCAGTGCCGCGAGGATGATTCCCGCGACGAAGGAACCCAGGTACAGCGGCTTCCACAGCACCGCTACCTCGGCCGTGATCCATTCCAGGCTCAGCGTCTCCGGCATGCGCACCGGCGGTGTCTGCATGATCCACGCGCCCAGTTTGTAGGTGCAATAGAAAATAGGCGGCATGGTGATGGGGTTGGTCAGCCAGACCAGACCGATGGAGATCGGCAGGTTGGCGCGCAGCGGAATGGCGACGGCGGCGGCGGCCAGCATCTGCATCGGCATTGGGATCATCGCCCAGAACAGTCCGATGGCCATGCCGCGTGCTACCGAGTGACGATTGAGATGCCACAGGTTGGGATCGTGAATCAGCTTGCCGAGAAAACGCAGGGACTTGTTACCCTTGATGCTGTCGGGGTCGGGCATGTAGCGTTTGAATAAGCGACGCGGCATGAAGAGTCTCTGAGCAGGCAAAAGCACCGCTATTATGCATGCTTTGCGCATGAGCGGCGTTTCCATATTGTGACCGGAGGTGAGCGTCGGACGCGCCCGCCGTAGCTCGATGAGCAGGGAGGATGAATGCGAACAGGGATGTTGGCGCTGGCCCTGGGCTTGCTCACGCTGCGTTTTTTGCCGGCTTTGCCGCCCGGCTGGCTGTTAGCGATTGCAGCCTGTGCCGGCCTGGCACTGTTGCTATCGCGCCTTTATCCGCTGGGCTTCTTTCTGCTCGGGCTGGCCTGGGCGTGCAGTTCGGCGCAATCGGCGCTGGATGATCGCCTCGCTGCACAACTCGATGGTCGTACCCTATGGCTGGAGGGGCGGGTGGTGGGCTTACCCGAAGTCTCCGAGGGTGTCGTGCGCTTTTTGCTGGAGGAGGCCCACTCGCGACGTGCCGAGTTGCCGCAAAGGCTGCGCGTGGCCTGGTATGGCGGGCCGACGGTGCAAGGCGGCGAGCGCTGGCGGCTGGCGGTCAATCTCAAGCGCCCGCACGGTCTGGTCAATCCGCAGCGTTTCGACTACGAGGCCTGGTTGTTGGCGCAGCGGATCGGCGCTACGGGTACGATCAAGTCAGGTGAGCGCCTGTCATCCGCGACAGGATTGGGCAGTTGGCGTGACAGCCTGCGTCAGCAATTGCTGGCTGTGCCGGCCTTTGAGCGGCAGGGCGCCATTGCGGCGCTGGTTCTGGGCGATGGTTCGGGTCTGAGCACAACAGACTGGCGCCTGCTTCAGCACACCGGAACGGTGCATCTGATGGTTATCTCGGGGCAGCACATCGCGCTGCTGGCCGGGTTTCTCTATGGCCTGGTGGCACTGCTGGCGAAGCTCGGTGCCTGGCCCAGGCGCCTGCCCTGGCTGCCCTGTGCTTGTGCCTTGGCCCTGAGTGGAGCCTTGCTCTACGGTTTTCTGGCTGGTTTCGAGGTGCCGGTGCGCCGAGCCTGTGTGATGGTCGCGCTGGTGCTGCTATGGCGTATGCGTTTTCGCCATCTGGGCGCCTGGTGGCCGCTGCTGCTGGCCTTTATCGTGGTTCTGCTGCTGGAACCACTGGCGTCCTTGCAGCCGGGGTTCTGGTTGTCGTTTTCGGCAGTGGCGATTCTGGTGCTGGTATTCGCTGGTCGTCTCGGTCTCTGGGGGTGGTGGCGTGGCCTGACGCGCGCACAGTGGACCATGGCCATCGGCCTGTTGCCGATGATGCTGATCCTCGGTCTGCCGGTGAGCAGTAGTGGGCCACTGGCCAATCTGATTGCCGTGCCCTGGGTGGGCATGCTGGTCGTGCCTCTGGCGTTGTTGGGGGCTTTGCTGTTGTCTGTCCCGTGGCTGGGTGAAGGCGTGCTGTGGCTGGCCGGTGGTGCATTGCACCTGTTGTTCGAACTGCTCGGCGCCATTGCTGCCTGGCTACCGGCCTGGCTGCCCAGCAACCTGCCGCTGTGGGCCTGGCTATTGGCTGCGGCTGGCGCGTTGCTGCTTCTGCTACCGGCTGGTGTGCCCTTGCGCTGGCCCGGCATCGCGCTGCTATTGCCGGCATTGTTTCTGCCGGCGCCGCAGTTGGACGACGGGCGTGCCGACATCTGGGTGCTGGATGTAGGGCAGGGGCTGGCCGTGCTGGTGCGCACCCGGGAGCACGCATTGCTTTACGATGCCGGGCCGCGTTTTGGCGATTTCGATACCGGTGAGCGTATTGTCCTGCCCTCGTTGCGGGCGCTGAACCTCAGGCAGCTCGACGTGATGCTGCTCAGCCATGCCGATAACGATCATGCCGGTGGTGCGGCCGCGATCAAGGCCGGGATGCCGGTATCGAGGGTTGTCAGCGGTGAGCCGCAAAGGCTGGCCGATGCCCTCGGCGCCGAAGCGTGCGCGTCGGGGCAGAGCTGGCAATGGAACGAGGTGACCTTCAGGCTGTGGCAGTGGCAACGGGCCGGCTCCGGTAACCAGTTGTCCTGTGTACTGCAGATAGAGGCGGCGGGCGAACGCCTGCTGTTGACCGGCGATATCGACGTACAGGCCGAGCGGGCGCTGATGCAGGCTGACTTGCCCCTGGCCTCGCAGTGGCTACTGGCTCCCCACCACGGCAGCCGCACGTCATCCAGCCAGGCGTTCATCGATGCCGTCGCAGCGCGGCATGTGCTGATCACCCGCAGTCGCCACAACGCCTTCGGCCATCCTCACCCGCAGGTGCTTGCACGCTATCGCGCTGCGGGTGTCGAGGTGCATGACACGGCGTTGCACGGTGCCCTGCATATTCGCCTGGGGCAACATGGTACGGCGCGAGGGTTGCGAAGCGAGCCACGTTTCTGGCGGGAAAAATGAGAACGGCGGCGCCCTATGCTAGAGTGGCGCCACTTTTTCGAGGGGGATTCTCTACCGTGTGGGAACTGGTCAAAGCTGGCGGCTGGATGATGCTGCCGATCATTCTCTGTTCCATCGCTGCTGCCGGTATCGTTGCCGAGCGCCTGTGGACCCTGCGGCCCGCCCGCGTCACCCCGGCCAATTTGCTGGCTCAGGTGTGGCGCTGGATCAAGGACAAGAAACTCAACAACCAGAAGCTCAAGGAGCTGCGCGAGCATTCGCCGCTGGGGCAGATACTCGCTGCCGGCCTGGCCAACTCCAAGCATGGTCGCGAAATCATGAAGGAGTGCATCGAGGAGGCTGCCGCGCGCGTCATCCACGAGCTGGAGCGTTATCTCAATGCGCTCGGCACCATTGCCGGCATCGCGCCGCTGCTGGGCCTGCTTGGCACCGTGCTGGGCATGATCGAAATCTTCAGCTCCTTCATGGGCTCGGGCATGGCTAACGCTTCCATGCTCGCCAGCGGTATCGCCAAGGCGCTGATCACCACGGCAGCCGGCCTGATGGTGGCGATCCCAGCGCTGTTTTTCCACCGCTACCTGCAGCGCCGCGTCGACGAGTTGGTGGTGGGCATGGAGCAGGAAGCGATCAAGTTGGTGGAGATGGTGCAGGGTGATCGCGATGTCGACCTGGGCGAGGGCAAGGCGTGAAATTCCGGCGTAAACCGCGGGAGAACGTCGAGATCAACCTGGCCTCGTTGATCGACGTGGTGTTCATCCTGTTGCTGTTCTTCGTGGTCACCACTACCTTCACCCGCGAGACCCAGCTCAAGGTCGACCTACCGGAGGCCGCCAGCGGCACGCCGCCCGAGCAGACCGAGCTGAAACAGTTGGAAGTGTTGATCGCTGCCGACGGCGCGTTTTCGCTCAATGGCAAGGCACTGCTGGAAAGCAACCTGAGCAGTCTCATGGCTGCCTTGCAGAAGGAGTCCGACGGCGACAACAGCCTGCCGCTAATCATCAGCGCCGACGGCAAGACCCCGCACCAGGCGGTGATCACCGCCATGGACGCTGCCGGCAAGCTGGGCTTCTCGCACCTGCGCATCACCACGGTGGAAGCACAGGAAGCCCCCTGAAGTGAGCGCTGCTGATCGCTTGCTCGAGGCCTGGTACCGCGGTCACCCGGCGCTGACGCTGCTGCGGCCGCTGGAGTGGCTGTACCGTCGCGTGGTGCAGAGCAAGCGCACGCGTTTCCTGGCCGGTGAGGGTGATATCTATCGCGCCCCAGTGCCGGTGCTGGTGGTGGGCAACATCACCGTCGGCGGTACCGGCAAGACGCCGCTGATCCTCTTTCTCATCGAACATTGCCGCGCCCGTGGCCTCAAGGTCGGCGTGGTCAGCCGTGGCTATGGTGCCACGCCGTCGAGCCTGCCGTGGCGGGTGCGTGCCGATCAATCGGCCGCACAGGCCGGCGACGAGCCGCTGCTGATCGTCCAGCGTACAGGCGTGCCCTTGATGATCGACCCGGATCGCAGCCGCGCCGTACGTGCGCTGCTGGCCGAAGAATCGGTTGACCTGATCCTCTGCGACGATGGCCTGCAGCACTACCGGTTGGCGCGTGATCTGGAGCTGGTACTGATCGACGCCGCCCGTGGTCTGGGCAATGGGCGTTGCCTGCCCGCCGGGCCATTGCGCGAGCCAGTCGAGCGTCTGGCCGAGGTGGATGCCGTGTTGTTCAACGGCGCCGAAGCCGATAGTGCCGAGGGCTACGCCTTTCGCCTGCAGCCAACCGCGCTGGTCAACGTTGCCAGTGGTGAGCGTGTCGGCCTCGAGCACTTCCCGCCCGGTCAGGCGGTGCATGCGGTGGCCGGTATCGGTAATCCGCAACGTTTCTTCAATACCCTCGAAGCGCTAAACTGGCAGCCGGTTCCGCATCCCTTCGCCGACCATGCCCAGTACGATGCCACGCTGCTCAGCTTCGAGCCGTCGCTGCCGCTGCTGATGACGGAGAAGGATGCGGTGAAATGCCGGGCCTTCGCCGCCGCCGACTGGTGGTACCTGGCCGTCGACGCCGCGCCCACGCCGGCGTTCGTCGACTGGCTGGATGGAGAGCTGGCCCGCCTCATACCGGGGTCCTGATGACCCCAGCAAGGATTCCACCATGGACCTTAAACTGCTCGACATTCTCGCCTGCCCGATCTGCAAGGGCCCGCTGCAGCTTTCCAAAGACAAGACTGAACTGATCAGCAAGGGCGCTGGCGTGGCCTACCCGATCCGCGACGGCATTCCGGTGATGCTGGAAAGCGAAGCGCGCACCCTGACCCCCGATGAGCGTCTGGACAAGTAAATGAGCGCAGCCTTCACCGTCGTCATTCCTGCTCGTTACGCCTCCACCCGCCTGCCCGGCAAGCCGCTGCAGGACATCGCCGGCAAGCCCATGGTGCAGCATGTCTGGGAGCAGGCGAAGAAGAGTTCGGCCCAGCGCGTGGTCATCGCCACCGACGATGCGCGTATCGTCGAAGCCTGCCAGGCCTTTGGCGCCGAGGTGCTGCTGACCCGCGAGGATCACAACTCCGGCACCGACCGCCTGGCCGAAGTCGCCACCCAGCTCGGTTTGCCGGCCGACGCCATTGTGGTCAACGTGCAGGGCGACGAGCCGCTGATTCCGCCTGTGATCATTGATCAGGTGGCAGCCAACCTGGCGGCCAATCCGCAGGCCGGTATCGCCACCCTGGCCGAGCCCATCGAGGACGTCACCTCCCTATTCAACCCCAATGTGGTCAAGGTGGTGGCCGACAAGAGTGGCCTGGCGCTGACCTTCAGCCGTGCACCGCTGGCCTGGGCGCGCGATGCCTTTGCCAAGTGCCGCGATGTGCTGCCGCAAGGTGTGCCATACCGTCGCCACATTGGTATCTATGCCTACCGCGCGGGTTTTCTGCATGACTTCGTTGCCTGGGGCCCGTGCTGGCTGGAAGACACCGAGTGCCTGGAGCAGTTGCGCGCGTTGTATAACGGCGTGCGCATCCATGTCGCCGATGCGCTCGAAGCGCCGGCTGCTGGCGTGGATACCGCCGAAGACCTGGAGCGGGTGCGCCACCTGCTGGGGGCCTGATGAAGGTTCTGTTCGTTTGCCTGGGCAATATCTGCCGCTCGCCCACGGCTGAAGGCGTGCTGCGCCACAAGCTGCGTGCGGCAGGGCTGGACGGTCGTGTGCAGGTGGATTCCGCCGGCACTGGTGACTGGCACGTCGGCAAGGCGCCGGACAGTCGCACCCGTCAGGCCGCGTTGCGTCGGGGTTATGACTTGTCGGCGCTGCGTGCACGTCAAGTCGAGGCTGCTGACTTTCAACGTTTTGACCTGATCCTGGCCATGGACCAGAGCAATCTGCGCAATCTCAAGACGCTGCGCCCGGCGGCTGCTCGGGCTGATCTCGACCTTTATCTGCGTCGCTATGAACTGGCGTTGGATGAGGTGCCTGATCCCTACTACGGCGGCGACGATGGCTTCGAGCAGGTGCTGGATCTGATCGAGCAAGCCAGTGATGCGCTGCTGGTGGAAATCAAGGGGCGCCTGTGAGCCTGAATCTGCAGAGTGATGTGTCGCTCAAGGCCTTCAATAGCTTTGGTGTCGAGGTGCGTGCCCGGCATTTCGCCGCAGCCCACAACGATGACGAAGTGCGCGAGGCGCTACGCCTGGCCGGGCAGCAGGGCTTGCCGCTGCTGGTGATCGGCGGTGGCAGCAACCTGCTGCTGACCCGCGATGTCGAGGCGCTGGTACTGCGCATGGCCAGCCGTGGCATTCGTATCCTCGAGGACGACGGCGAGCAGGTGCTGGTGGAGGCCGAAGCCGGCGAGCCCTGGCATCCGTTCGTGCAATGGAGCCTGGCGCAGGGCCTCAATGGCCTGGAAAACCTCAGCCTGATTCCCGGTACCGTGGGCGCTGCGCCGATGCAGAACATTGGCGCCTATGGTGTGGAGATCAAGGATCTGTTTGCCGGCCTGACCGCTCTGGATCGGCACAGCGGCGAGCTGCGCGACTTCGCGCTGGAAGACTGTGCCTTCGCCTACCGCGACAGTCTGTTCAAGCGCGAAGCCGGGCGCTGGTTGATCCTGCGCGTACGTTTCCGCTTGAGCCGTCTGGCTGCACTGCGCCTTGACTACGGCCCGGTGCGCCAGCGCCTTGCGGAGATGGGCGTCGAAGTGCCGACCGCCACCGATGTCAGTCGAGCGATCTGCGCCATCCGCAGCGAAAAGCTGCCAGATCCCACCGAGCTGGGTAATGCCGGCAGCTTCTTCAAGAATCCGCTGGTTTCGTTCGAGCTGGCCGAGCGCATTCGCGCCGAGCGTGCCGATCTGGTCAGCTATCCGGCTGGTGATGGCCTGGTCAAACTGGCGGCTGGCTGGTTGATCGAGCGGGCAGGGTGGAAAGGCTTTCGCGAGGGCGATGCCGGCGTGCATCGTTTGCAGGCGCTGGTGCTGGTCAATTACGGCAAGGCCACGGGCGCGCAACTGCTGCAGCTGGCGCAGCGTATCCAGAGCGATGTATTCGAGCGCTTCGGTGTTGAGTTGGAGATCGAGCCCAACGTGCTCTGAACTGTAGGCAGGGCGTGATCCGCTGCCTGCCGCTCCCGGATTGCATCCGGCTACGCTTCTGCAGCGCCAGACACGGAAATGAAAAAGGGGATGCCTAGGCATCCCCTTTTTACTTACCGCAGGAGGATCAAGCCTGGGGCTTGACCTCCTCCTTGTCGGCTGGCGTTTCTTCTTCCGGCTGCGCTTGCTCTACCGCATCGCTCACGCGTTGCTCGCTTACGACAGAGGTGGCTTCGGCTTCAGCGACCGGCTCGACTACAGGAGCTGTTTCGACTACAGCGGCTTCGGCTTCTGCCGGGGCGCTTGCTTCAGCGACCGGAGCGGCGTCGACTACTGGGGCAGCTTCTACAGCCGGGGCTGCAGCGGCGGCCTGTGCAGCTTCGCGCGCCAGGCGCTCAGCTTCACGCTGACGACGACGCACTTCACGCGGGTCGTTCGGTGCGCGGCCAGTGGCATTGGCCGGAACCGCTGCGGCAGCAGGTGCTTGCTCGACCGGTGCCGGAGCAGGCTCCTGGGCAACTTCGACAGTCGGCTCAGCTTGAGCGACCGGCTCGGCAACTGGCGCTTCAACGGCAGCAGGGGTTTCGACTGCGGCCGGTTCTGCCTCAACCGCTTTCTCTGCGACCGGAGCAGCTTCAGCCACTTCACTCACAGCAGCCTCGGCTTGCGCCTCGACCGGTTGAGCAGCAGGGGCTTCTTCAACCTGAACAGACGGGGCTTCGACGGCCGGGGCTTCGCTGACCGGAGCCTCGCTGGCAACGGCTTCGCTGCTGTCGACGCTTTCTGCAACCACGGCAGCGGCAGTAGCCACGGCGACCGGGGTGACGGTCTGAGCGTCGTTACCGGCAGCTTCGCTGTTCTCGGCGCTCTCGATCAGGTTGCCATCGGCATCACGCTGACGTTCGCGACGATTGCTGCGACGACGCTGACCGCGGGAACGGCGACGTGGGCGCTCGCCATCGTTGCTGTCCTGCTCGTCGTCCTGCAGTTGCTCTTCGTTCGGCAGTGCTTCGTCCTGCAGGGCCTCGGTTTGCTCGGCACGCGGCTGACGCTCTTCACGCGGTTGACGCTGACGCTCCTGACGTTCACCACGCGGCTGGCGCTCGGCACGCTCTTCGCGTTGCTCGTTACCAGCATCGGCATCGGTATCGGCTGCGATAGGTTCACGCAGTTCACGCACGCGCTCTTCACGCGGGGCGCGTTCTTCGCGCGGCTTGCGCTCACGGCGATTTTCCTGACCTTCGCGCGGCTCACGTGGGGCGCGCTCTTCACGCGGTTGACGCTCTTCGCGAGGTTGGCGTTCTTCACGCGGTTCACGGGCCTGACGTTCTTCACGCGGGGCGCGCTCTTCACGAGGTTTGCGCTCGTCATCGCGGCGACCGCCACGGTTACGGCTCTGCTGACGACCGTTGCGGCGCTCTTCACGCGGCGGACGCTCGTTGCTTTTCTTCTCGACGACTGCGGGCTTGGCTTCTTCTTCCTTGCCGGCGAACAGGCTGACCAGCGATTTCACCAGGCCTTTGAACAGGCTTGGCTCTGGCGCCTTGCTCGGAGCCAGCGGGGTCTGTGGCTCGGCAGCGACCGGAGCGCTGCTGCGCGGTGCGGCCTTGATCGCGGCTTCCTGGCGAACCAGAGTGCGCGTGGCAGCGGCCGGCTGGGCGGCGGTTTCTTCGGTTTCCGCAGTGGCGGCGATTTCGTAGCTGGTCTGGCCGCTCAGGGCTTCCGGGCTGTCGTCACGCAGGCGCTGCACTTCGAAATGCGGGGTTTCCAGGTGATCGTTCGGCAGGATCACGATACGCGCACGGGTGCGCAGTTCGATCTTGGTGATCGAGTTGCGCTTCTCGTTGAGCAGGAAGGCGGCGACCGGGATCGGTACCTGAGCGCGGACTTCGGCGGTGCGATCCTTCAGCGCTTCTTCTTCGATCAGGCGCAGGATGGCCAGCGACAGGGATTCGACGTCGCGGATGATGCCTTGACCGTTGCAACGCGGGCAGACGATGCCGCTGGTCTCGCCGAGGGACGGACGCAGGCGCTGACGGGACATTTCCAGCAGGCCGAAGCGCGAGATGCGGCCGACCTGGACGCGGGCGCGGTCGGCTTCCAGGGCTTCACGCACCTTCTCTTCGACGGCGCGCTGGTTCTTGGCCGGGGTCATGTCGATGAAGTCGATGACGATCAGGCCGCCGATGTCGCGCAGGCGCAGCTGGCGGGCGATTTCCTCGGCCGCTTCCAGGTTGGTCTGCAGCGCGGTTTCCTCGATGTCGCTGCCCTTGGTGGCGCGCGCCGAGTTGATGTCGATGGAAACCAGGGCTTCGGTCGGGTCGATGACGATGGAACCACCGGACGGCAGTTTCACTTCACGCTGGAAGGCGGTTTCGATCTGGCTTTCGATCTGGAAGCGGTTGAACAGCGGCACGCTGTCTTCGTACAGCTTGATCTTGCTGGCGTACTGCGGCATCACCTGCTGGATAAAGGACAGCGCTTCTTCCTGGGCTTCGACGCTGTCGACCAGCACTTCGCCGATGTCCTGGCGCAGGTAGTCGCGGATGGCGCGGATGATGACGTTGGATTCCTGATAGATCAGGAACGGGGCAGGGCGGCTGGTGGAGGCTTCCTTGATGGCGCTCCACAGTTGCAGCAGGTAGTCGAGGTCCCACTGCATTTCTTCGCTGGAGCGGCCCAGGCCGGCAGTGCGCACGATCAGACCCATGTCGGCCGGAGCGTTGAGGCCATTCAGCGCTTCACGCAATTCGTTGCGCTCTTCGCCTTCGATACGGCGGCTGATGCCACCGGCACGCGGGTTATTCGGCATCAGCACCAGGTAACGGCCGGCCAGGCTGATGAACGTGGTCAGGGCTGCGCCCTTGTTGCCGCGTTCTTCTTTCTCGACCTGGACGATGACTTCCTGGCCTTCCTTGAGCACGTCCTTGATGTTGACGCGGCCGCCTTCAGGAGACTTGGAGAAATATTCGCGGGAGATTTCTTTGAGGGGGAGGAAGCCGTGGCGTTCGGAGCCGAAGTCGACGAAGGCGGCTTCGAGGCTGGGTTCAACGCGGGTGATGCGGCCTTTGTAGATGTTGGCCTTTTTTTGTTCACGGGCGCCGGACTCGATGTCCAGGTCGTAGAGTTTTTGGCCATCTACCAGGGCAACACGCAACTCTTCAGGCTGAGTCGCGTTAATTAGCATTCTTTTCATGTGGTACCAATGGGTTCCGGGGCTAGCGGAAGCCACGTTAGGCACACACGACTCTCAGGGTCGGTGTCAGGCGCGTCAGAAACGGTCGTAAATCGTTCCACTGTCTAGCGACGGTCAGCCATTATCGGGCCGCGGTCGCGACGGACGTCTCCTGCTTGCTGTGGTGACAGAAAGCACTCAGTCAGGAAGAGGAATCAACTGGCGGTAGCGGACGAGATGAGGCGTCTTTGATCAAGCGATATGCTACGCAGTCCGACAGTTGTACATCTCCACCCTACACGTATCGCTGAAAATCGGGTGCCGCGCGCGGATTCCGCAGCGGTTGTCAGTTACCGCGACCGCCCGGTGGGCGAATCGCGCATCATACTCAAGGCTTTATTTCCGAAGTCTTCGTGGCCTTTTGCGGCCTTTCTAACCTGAAGAATCCGTCGGACGGCCTCACGTCCAAATACGTTTGCGCGGGCAGGGGATGGCAAGTTTGGCATTCATCCGCAAGCCAGGCCGCTTTTGGCGGCGTTCGCGACTATAGCAGCAATGATTAAGTGCTTCAATTCCATAAAAAATTGTTATGATTGCGCAATGACTACTCCCGCCTCTCCAACCTCCGGCGTTCAGCTGATCGAGGTTGCACCGGATCTCGCCGGCCAACGCATCGACAACTTCCTCAGGACACAGCTCAAGGGCGTGCCCAAGACCCTGATTTACCGCATTCTGCGCAAGGGCGAAGTGCGGGTTAACAAGGGGCGGATCAAGCCCGAATACAAACTCCAGGCTGGTGACGTGGTGCGCGTGCCGCCGCTGCGCCTGGCTGAGCGCGATGAGCCCGAGCCGCTGGCGCAGGGGCTGCTGCAGCGCCTCGAAGCCGCCATCGTTTATGAGGACAAGGCGCTGATCGTGCTGAACAAGCCGGCCGGTATCGCCGTGCATGGCGGCAGCGGTTTGAATTACGGAGTGATCGAGGCGTTTCGCCAGTTGCGTCCCGATGCCAAGGATCTGGAACTGGTGCATCGTCTCGATCGCGATACGTCAGGCCTGCTGATGATCGCCAAGAAGCGCAGCATGCTGCGCCACCTGCACGAAGCGCTGCGCGGCGATGGCGTGGACAAGCGCTATATGGCGTTGGTGCGTGGCCACTGGGCGACTGCCAAGAAGCAGATCGCCGCGCCGCTACTGAAAAGCAACCTGCGCTCCGGCGAGCGTATGGTCGAGGTGAATCCCGAGGGCAAGGAGGCGCTCACGGTATTTCGCGTGCTGCGCCGTTTCGGTGAGTTCGCCACGCTGGTCGAAGCCAGGCCGATCACTGGTCGTACCCATCAGATTCGTGTGCATGCCCAATATGCGGGGCATGGTATCGCCGGCGACAGCAAATACGGCGACGACGACTTCTCCCGCGAGATTCGCGAGCTGGGCGGTAAGCGCCTGTTCCTGCATGCCTATGAGTTGCACGTGCCGCTGCCCGATGGTGGCGTGCTGAAGCTCGAGGCTCCGGTGGATGAGATGTGGGCGAAGACCCTGGAGCGTCTGAGTGTCTGATTATCAGCTACTGATTTTCGATTGGGACGGCACGCTGGTGGATTCCATCGGCCGTATCGTCGAGGCCATGCACCGTGCTGCCGATGTGGCGTGCGTGCCGCGCTGCACGGATGTTGCGGTGCGCGGGATCATTGGTCTGGAGCTGGGTGTGGCGATTCGCACGCTTTACCCGGAACTCGATGAGCCGCTGCGAATCGAAACCATCCGGCGTGCCTACAGCGAGCAGTATCTGGCGCTGGAAACCGAGCCGTCGCCACTGTTCGAGGGTGTGCGCGAGTCGCTCGAGGTCTTTCGAGATCAGGGTTATCGTCTTGCCGTGGCCACTGGCAAGGGGCGCAAGGGGTTGCATCGGGTGCTGGCTGACAAGGGTTGGCTGGATTACTTCGATATCACCCGTTGCGCCGACGAGACGGCGAGCAAGCCTGATCCGCTGATGCTGCATGAGATTCTTGCACATTGCCGGGTGCAGCCCGAGCGCGCGCTGATGGTGGGGGATTCGACCTTCGACCTGCTGATGGCGCGCAATGCCGGGATGGATGCCGTGGCGGTAGGTTTCGGTGCGCAGCCGTTGTCGGTGCTGCGCGAGTGCTCGCCGCGTTTGACGATCAATGAATTCAATGAGCTGCGTGCGTGGCTGGAAGGCCGTCAGGCGCAGCGTCCTGCAGAGGTGAGTGAGCATGTCGGATGAGTGGAAGTCATCGTCTTTGTCTGGCGAGGATGCCA
This sequence comes from Ectopseudomonas oleovorans, assembly GCF_029845265.1. NCBI lineage: Bacteria > Pseudomonadati > Pseudomonadota > Gammaproteobacteria > Pseudomonadales > Pseudomonadaceae > Ectopseudomonas > Ectopseudomonas oleovorans. The sequence goes on along the minus strand of NZ_JAOCLK010000030.1, from coordinate 918 downwards.
AAAGCTGGAAGTTGCTGGAGAAGGCGCTGTTGTCCAGTGTTCAGGAGCAGCGTCGCTCGCGGCGCTGGGGCATCTTTTTCAAGCTGCTGACCTTCATTTACCTGTTTGGTGCGCTGGCGTTGGTGTTGCCAGCGCTCAACCTGAAGTCGGCCTCGACCACCACTGCACATACGGCATTGATCGACATTCGCGGCATGATCGCTGATCGTGAAGAGGCCAGTGCTGACAAGGTGGTGGGCAGTCTGCGCGCCGCCTTCGAGGACACCAATACCAAAGGTGTGATCCTGCGCATCAATAGCCCGGGCGGCAGCCCGGTGCAGTCCGGCTACATCTATGACGAGATCCGTCGTTTGCGCGGCGAATATCCGCAGACCAAGGTCTATGCGGTAATCAGTGATCTGGGTGCCTCCGGTGCCTACTACATTGCCAGTGCGGCTGATGAGATCTATGCCGACAAGGCCAGTCTGGTCGGCTCTATTGGTGTCACGGCGGCCAGCTTCGGTTTCGTCGAAGCCATGGAGAAGCTTGGTGTGGAGCGTCGCGTCTACACCTCGGGTGAGCACAAGGCGTTTCTCGATCCGTTCCAGCCGCAGAAGGAAGAGGAAACCCGCTTCTGGAAAGGGGTGCTGGAGACCACGCATCGCCAATTCATCGAAAGCGTGAGGCAGGGGCGCGGTGAGCGTCTCAAGGCGGACGAGTATCCCGAACTGTTCTCGGGTTTGGTCTGGTCGGGCGAGCAGGCGCTGCAGCTGGGGTTGGTCGATGCGTTGGGCAGTGCCAGCTATGTGGCGCGCGAGGTGATTGGCCAGAAAGAGATGGTCGACTTCACTCAGCGTGATACGCCATTTGATCGCTTCGCCAAGCGTCTGGGTACCAGTGTGGCGGATCGAATCGCGTTGTGGATGGGCTTTCAGGGGC